>NZ_JBKOOL010000049.1:0-34051 GCF_046764065.1 Nocardia sp. NPDC002869 | reverse complement strand
GAAGCCCTCAACGCGTTCGACATGACCTTCGACGGCCGCCTGGCCGCCGCACGAAAGTAACTCAACGACAACGACTTACACCGTTATCTTTACAGACCCGCGGAGGAGCCATGGTTTCTACTGAGTGACCGGGTTGTACACCAGATCGTAGACCCGCACTCCTGCGGTGTCGTACCACCCGTCGGCGCCTCGGCTGTAGATGATGTTGCCGTCGCCGTCGTACCAGTGATCGGCGTCGTTGGTCCAGTTCCGCTTCTCCGGGCTGATCGACTCTTTGGCCTGGGCTTGCAGTTCAGCCATCGTTTCGGGGTCGAGACCCGGGCGGGGGTTGGCCTCGGCGGCGGCGCGCGCTTCGATGATCCGGGCGTTGAACTGGTCGAATATCGCCTGGTTGCGAGTGTATTCGTCGCTGTTGAAGTAGTCCTCGCCGGTCAAGAGCGGCTTTTTCTTGCGGCCGGTGAATCGTTCGAACACAGGGCATCCCCTTCTAGATCTCGGTCATCTGAACGATGGTACGGCCGTTCGGAAGCGTGACCACCTCATGCACCATGAACGGTGTGTCAGGCCCGAACATCACTTCGTCGGGGCGTGTGGCGTACTCCCCGACCGGCTTACCGGTCTTGCTCACGATCTGGAACTCGACGTTCTGCTGCTTGACGAATTCCGGGTCGATGCCTTCGGGCTTGAGAGTGCTGTATGTGAACCCGTGTTCGGTGACCGGCTTTCCCGGGACGTAGCGAGCCAGTTCTTCTGGGGTCAGAGTGATATGGCGAACCAGCGGACCCTCGTGGGAGGGCAGCTTGGCGAGGGCCTGTTCCAGCGCGGCAGCGCGGCGCTGTTCCTCCGGCGTCAGCGGCAGGCCTCTGGTCAGCTTTTCATTGAGGGTCATGCCACTGTCGGGCGACCTCATGGCGGCAGTTTGGATAGCCTTCTCGTCTTCGGGGCCGAACGACCAATCGGTGCTTTTACCAGGCCGGTGGCCGCCGGGCGCCTTCTTGTTGATCATCTGCCAGATCCGGTCCATATTCGTCTTGTGGCTGGAGAAATCCGGAACGTCTTTGAACCCGCGCCCGAGGCCGCGGGATTTGAACAGCGTGATGAACGGTTTGATCTTCGCCCCATACTTGGCGCACAGAGTCGCCAGGCGGGAGCTGCCGATCGCGGCACCGATCGGGCCTGCGGCACCGAAGGTGACGAAGGATGCGGCTACGGTGATTCCGGCGGTGACGGCGGCCTCTACCGCGGAATCGATGATGAACTGGCGCAGGAACCCTTCGATTTCCTTGCGCATTGCCACCAGCTCGTCATGGTGTTCGCTGGTGGTGGTGGCCATCGCCCCGAATCCGGCCACGGTTTCGGCCGCCGCGGCCGCCATCGCGGTCAGGTCTTCGTCGATATGGTCGAGCTCGGGCGCGGTGATCGGCGCGAACATACCGGCGATGCGTTTGATCTCGTCGGCGAACCCGGCGACGGCGGGCTCGGCGGCGATATCGCGCCAGATCGCCGCGACCGTCCAGAGTTTATCGGTGTCGCCGTCGGGGACGGTGATCCCGATTTCGTCGAGTAGCCCGATCCCCCCTTCGATCAGCCCGCTACCTGGCCCACCGGCCGAGGGCAGTGGTGGCCGGCATTCCACCAGCAGATTCAATGGGTGCACGGGCGGCTGGGACGGTGCCGGGCCGGGTTTCATGTTGGCGTTGTGGTCACCGAGAGCATGCAGGTAACCGAGTTCGGCGACGACATTGCCGTACCCGTTGACGTTGTTGGCCATCAACTTCACCTGCACCAACAGGTCGTTGGCCTTGGTGTCGTAGCCGGTGGCCCAGGTACGGGCCTCCTCATAGGAGCCGGTCATGTTCGCGCCGGTGTCGGCCAGCTTCGACCAGTGCTTATCCACCGAGCCGATGAAATCGTCGGCGGCCTTCAGCAGGGCGGCCGCAGCTTGGTGGTAGACGTCGGTGTCGACGTCTACCACGGTCATCGCACACCAGCGTCCGGGGCGGGGCCCCGGTCGATGCGGGCCAGGATCGCGGCGAATGTGCTGGTGTAGGAATCGTGGGCGTTCTTTCCGGCCGCTTCCATTTTCGCCAGCCCATCGCGCATTTTCTGTGCGCCGGCGTTCCAGGTGTCCATCGCGGCGCGGGCGGCAGCGGCGGTTTCCCCGGTCCACGGCTCGGCCGCGCCGTCGCCGTTATGCAGTCGGTTCATCCGCTGCTGCAGCTGTACCAGCTGATCGTCCGTGAAACCGAGTAAACCGCGCAGCTGGGCGTTGAGCGCGTCGAGCGCGTCGGTGTCGACATGGTGCCGTGACATAGCGGAAACCCCTGTTGGTCAGATGTTGAGCGAGCTCGGGCGGGGCCCGGTATCGGCGAGGTCGGCGGCCAAGGTCTCATCTGCTGAGGCGAATTCCTCGCCCTGCACTCCCAGCAGGTCGGCCATGGCTTCCAGTGAGGACAGCAGTGTCACCGCGCCCTCGCTGGCCTCCTGCCATCCCGCGGTGAACGCCTGTGCGGCGGGACCGCCCCAATAGGTCATGCCGTCGATTTCAGCGTCGATACGACGGAACCCGTCACCGACCGTGGTCGCGATCTGCCGAAGAAATGTGGCGGCGTCTGCCATGGCGACGGCGTCCGCGGCAATCGGTTCGGGCGCCATCACCGGTCGCCGAGCTCGAGTCGAGTCATACAGCTACTGATCCCTACAGCTAACTTCGCCTGTTCATGCCAATTCCGGCACGATAGCCGGACCACAGGGGTACGACAAACACAACGACAGCTGAAATCAGGACGGGGCTGAGGGATGAATCGCTGGCGGCCGAGACAGGGTCGTTCCGGAAGGGCACGATCGACCACGGTGAGTGCACTGGTGATTCTCGGGGTCGTGACCGCCTGCGGATCACCGGAAGCCGGGTACGCCGGAGCGGGTCCGATGTTCGGTGGGCTGGCGGATTCCTGCGCTCAGGTGGTGAGGCCGGCGATGGGCGCCGTCCGTTCCTATACGGGCGCGCTGTTCAGCGACACGGTCGAGTTCGAAGATGAGAGCGCGGGACTATCCGCTGCGGCAGCACCCGTCAAAGTGTGTACCGCGCAGTATCAGAAGATCGAACCCTGGGCGGCCGGAGAGCCTCTTTCACGCACCATCACCCTGTCGTTCTCACTGAGATTGGGCGATGATGCGGTCGCGGCCACGGAGCGGCATTTCGATCGGGCACTCGACGCTACGAAGGGCAGCGAGACAACCGGTCTCGGGGACGAGTCCTTCGAATCCTGGGGCGCGCCGGACGACACCGCGTCGAGTGCGTTTCGGAAGAGCAACGTCTTCGTCAGCGTGGCCGTCTTCGGCTCGAACATGTCGGAAGGGGAAGGCATCAGTGGACCTCGCGCGGGGCGTGCCGAGTTGGAGCCCGGGGCTCGCGCCATAGCGGAGGCGCTGGCGGCGGACCTCAGTGCCGCGCTCACCTCGAACTGAAATCAATCCCTGGGGATCAACCGCCGCCGTGATGCGGAACCGACCGCACTCCCTCCGTACGGCGAGAGTGCGGTCGGTTCTGCTGGGTATGTGCCTATCAGTCCGCTGAGCCGAGTCCGCCCGAGCGCAGGCCAGCGGTGAAGGCGTCCCACTCGCCTGGACCGAAAACCAGGGCCGGGCCAGCCGGGTTCTTGGAATCCCGCACACCCACCATCCCAAGCTGCAAGTGAGCCACCTCGACACACTCCTTGCCGCTGGCACTACGGCTGCTCTTGAACCAGGCTGCGCCGGATAGGTCAATGCACATGCCCGATACTCCCTCGCCGTCGCCTCGATGAGGCGCTGTGTGTCCCGCTCGTCCAATGCTACTTGCAGAATGGAACTACGAGCTGCCTGATACTGGGCGATCTCACTCCGCTTGTCCAGGTACAACGCCCCGCTGAAGCCCTCGACGTAGACCACAGGTGGCTCGGTCAGCACCGGATTCAAATGTTCAGGGAACTCCAGGTATATGAAGTCCTTCGCGGTCAGCCCGAGATGGTCCGGGGAAAGGAAAGGTACGACGCGCAGTGAAACGTTCGGCATTGCGCACATCTCGACAAGATGATCCAACTGGTCCGCCATGGTCTCGACATGAGGGGCCCGGTGGATCCCGGACAGCGGCCTGAAGGGTTATTTCATGCTGCCATCTGCCGGTTCAGGTAGTCGGTATGCACCTGCAGTGGCGCTTTATAGCCGAGTCCCGAATGAAGACGCTTGCGATTGTAGAATGTTTCGATATATTCCACAACCGCACGCCGTGCCTGATTGCGGGTATCGAAGGTGGTGCGGTGTAACCATTCGTTTTTCAGGACGCCGAAGAACGATTCGGCCATACTGTTATCCCAGCACACTCCGGTGCGGCCGACGGATTGACGCATGCCCATCTTCTCGAGTTTCTTACCGAAATCGTAGCTGGTGTAGTTCGATCCGCGGTCGCTGTGGAAGATCGCGCGCGGGAGAATGCCGACCCGGGTCGAAACCATATCGAGCGCGTCGGCGATCAACGGGGTACGGTAGTGGTCGGCCATCGACCAGCCTGCCACCATTTTCGTGTAGCAGTCGATAACCGTCGCCAAATACAGCCAGCCTTCCTCCGTCCGGATGTAAGTGATGTCGGAGACGAACTTCTCACCCGGTGCCGCGGCGGTGAAATCACGCGCCACGAGGTCGGGGATCCTATGGCCGGCGTCGGCCTCGGTAGTGGCCGGCCGCCACGGTCTCGGCTGACAGGGCATCAGGTCGAGCTCCCGCATCGGCTTGCGGACGGTGTCGTCGTCCACGACGTGTCCGGAGGCCACCGGCACCGCATGGATACGCCGATGCCCGTAGGTGCCGTGGCTGTCGTCGAAAACGGCGCGGATCATCGATTTCAACTCGTCGCGTCGTTTCTCTGTGTCGGAAACCGGACGATCACGCCACTCGTAGTATCCCGACCTCGAAATGTTCAGATTCTTACACATGAAGGAAACCGGATACGCCTTCTCCGCGTCCATGTCAGCGATGAAGTCGTATTTCACTGCTGGCGGCTCGCGAAGAAGGCTGCCGCTTTTTCCAAGAATTCGGCCTTCATGCGAAGTTCGCGGTTCTCCCGCTCCAACTCACGTAACCGGGCCCGCTCGGAAATGGCCAGAGGTTCTTCTTCCCCCGGATGATTTTTCCGGTACGCCGCAACCCAATTGGTGAGCGTCCCTGAATTGATTCCCAGATCCCGGGCGACTGCCGCGATCGAACGGCCGTCGCTTTCCAGGACCATTTTCACGGCCTCGTCCTTGTACTCCGGCGAGTACTTCTTCCGCTGATGAGCCACGATCTATCTTCCCTCATATTTCCGTAACTGCCCTACCAGGGGGCACTGTCCGGAGGGAACCGGTCACCTCAACACCACCCGTGGGGTGCCGAAGCACAAACTCGCTCAGCGCGACGCACAAGTTGAAACCGGATTTGTCCTGCAGCCGCTCCTGGCGTCGTTGCAGCAGCATGATCTCACGGTCAAGGTCAACCGGCTTCCCGAGTGACTTCGCAACTTCCCACAGCGCGCGGCGGTAACCTGCAGTCTGAAGCAACCCCGGCAAAGTCGCCGTCTGCCATGAGAAGGCCGCACACGACGCCTGTTCGAGCCCAAAGTACATTTCGACCTCGGGCACCATCGCATCAGCGTACGACTGCCACCACCCGTCTTTGCGGGACTCATCGACTAGCCACAGCAGTTCACGGCGGTCTTCCGGGCTCGCTTCGTATGTATCGCACAGCGCATTGACCACCATCTTCTTGGTCTCGCTGTTGCGCCCGGACTCCAAGCGCCACAGGGTTTGCGCGCCCATCTCGCACCGGCGGGCCGCGTTCGCGCGGCTCAGCCCCGCCCCCTCACGCAGTTCGCGGAGGCGGCGGCCCAGGACCCGGCGGGGCAGGGTCGGTGGGTTCGTGGCGTTCGTTTCGATCGACACAGGTCTCTCCCCTTCATTAGCGTTACTCGCGGTTATTCCAACCCAAATGGAATAGTCGAACAGTTTGGAATTACCAATCCACCCGGAGCAATTCCATTGTGTGACTGGATCTTACGTAGCGATTCACAATCGGGGAAGGGGATGGTTGACTGAGCACGCGGCAGCAGACGTGGAAAATTCCGTAGCGGAATTTCCCATTTCGCCCGCACCGGCTCGACGGGACCGGAGACACCGCGCAGTGTCCACCGGGCCGGCGTGAACCAGACCATCCCCGACGTTGCGAGGTGAACCATGCTGTTCGGACTACCGGTGACCGATCACCGGCCCGTACCGGTGATGACCATCGACTACGCACACCAGGTAATGCAGTCCCACATCGAGTGCCCCTCGACGGCGTGCCCGCTCAAAAGGCAGGCCCGGGCGCGCCTGATCGAGTCCCGCAGAATGGTTCCCGGCAATCCGGAATTCTCGGAATACTGATTCCGTCGACACGAAGGAAACCGCGCTAGTGAAAGAAGAACTGCCGCGCCGTATTCCCGGTGCGAATTCCATACCGGTAGGCAGAAAATGGAATCCGCCAGCCGATATCGTCACTCTGGCCCAGGTATCGAACGCGCTGCGTCGGTGGCCGTCACAGGGAACCGGTCAGGCACGATGAACGGATCTCTGGAGCGTGACGATCACACTGCACCGTTCGATATGGTCGCCGCCCACGCCGGGAGCCTCGGTTACCGACTCGTCCGCGAACCGGGCACGCCGGCCGGATGGGCACTGCTGGACGCTGTGGACGGCGAACGACTCTACGGAGCAGCCACTCTCACCGATATCGCGCGGTATCTCGATGAATAGCGGCGAGTCGGCGGCCCCGCGCTCGGCTACCCATACAGTTTCGCCGGAGCTGCCGCGAGTGTCCGGGCCGCCGGGGGCCGTGCTACCAGATATCCGGTTCGTCCTCACGCAGCCGGCGCACTGCGCGGTCGATCCAGTCGGCGAACCCAGCCGTGAGATCAGCGGCACCGGCCGGCCGCACCGTGACATGTTCGCGCGTCTGTTTCTCCAGGTAGCGGCCGTCGGCGGTGAGATCGTACCACTGGGTTCGGTACCAGGGTTCGGGGCGATCCAGAATCGACCCGACCCGCAGGGCCGCCATACCGCCGCCGTCCGCAGGGCGCTGCACGAGACGCCGGTACTGTTCGCCGGGACCCCGTCGCAGGGATCGCTGCTGGTCGCGGCCTGGTGCGAGATCGTCGATATGGAAGGTGCCCGCCGGTTCCCGGCCGGGATCGCACGACGGCACCAAGCCGGCGAGGCGTTTCGGCAGCTGTTCGGCGGCGAACAGCTGGGCATGGATCGAACCGTCGACACCGTCGATCACCGACTGTGCCAGCACCACCCCGTAGTGGGTGGTGCGTGCGCCGACCACCCGGTATTCACGCACCCGGCCCTTGGTGGTCGCGGTCGAGGCCCCCAGGATCTCGATCCGCAGGTCACCGTCGGACACGGTGTGCAGGGCCCGCCGGATCAATTCGCGCTCGTCCCGGTCGTATCGCGCGCGCACGGCCGCGGCGTGTGCCTCGAACGGGTTGCGGGTCTTGTAGCGGCTCAGATAGTGCAGCGGGCGTGGGAACCGGTCGATCCCGTCGCGATACCAGAGCGCGGCGAAATCGTCCGGCTCCCAGATCCATGTGCTCATTGTCGGTGGTGTTTCCTCGATTATGTGGCGGCTGCCGGTACCTCGGCGCCGCCGGCCGGTGCCCTGGGGTGGGCGGACGATCGATCAGTCGCGTTCCGCCGGCCGCGCAGCCGGTGTGTCGGCGCCCAGCACCCCGCCGGGAATCGTGGCTGGCAGCTCTCCGAGCAGTTCGTCGGTGTTCTCGGCATTGATGAGATAGTCCGGGATTTCGTGCTTGTCGTCCGCCCCCTGCTGACCACGACCGGCCCCCGGCGACATCATCCCCGGCATACCGCTACGTGCTGCGCCGGCACTGGGGGTGCCGGTGGAGGCCACCGCGGGAGTTCCGGTGGTGTTCGGGGTGCCGGGGACACTGCGGCCGGGGTCGCCGGTGGTCACCGGGCTGCCACTCGGATAACCCGGGGTGCCCGGGCCGGGAGTGCTCGTGGTGGTGGTGCTCGGCATGGTGGTGGTGCTCGGTGTGGTGGAAATCGGACTCTCGGTGGTGGACGGTGTCGTCCCCGCGGGTGTCGCGCCCGGCTGCTCGGCGCCCGGGTCCTCCGACTGCGGGGTGCCAGGGTCGTCGCCCGGCTGTTCCTCGCCGGGTTCCGCACCCGCTTCTTCTCCGGTGGGGTCCTCACCCTGCGGTCCGCCGGTGTCTGTGCCGTTGGGGGTGCCGCTCTGGTCGGTGGCGACGCCGCCTGGGCTGGGCTGGTCGCCGGTGGGCAGATCGGTATGCAGGGGTTGGGTCGGATTCACGGGGGTGGGCAGGACCGGGATCTTCGTATCGGCCGCGACGAAGCCGGTCACATAGTTGTCGCCCATCACCTGCCGCGCCACTTCCTCCGCGTCGCTGCGATCAGTGTCCTCGTAGAACGGCAGCCACGACCATCCGCTGGGATTCCATGGCGACTTCTCGGCCGGAACATCGGGCAAGTTGTTCTGAGTGCGCATGATCGACACCACCGAGTCGTAGACCTGCACTGCCAGCGCGTTCAGCGCGGGAACCAGATCTTCGGCTCGGGTGGCGTAGTTGCCGATCGCCTGCCGCGACTGTTCCGCCGCAGGCCCCTCCCAGGCCGCCGCGCTGGACCGCCGGATGCGCGCGGCGAACACCTGCACTCCGCTCTCCCACTGTGCGGCGATCTGCGCGTACTGGTCGGACGCTGTCATCCCGTGATCACCCGGCGCCAACGGTTTGAACGCCTCGTTGATCTGAGTATGGGAGAAACCGTTGGGTTGCTCGGGATCGCCGATCTTCGGGTTCTCGTTCTGAAAAGTCATCGTGCCCCCTGTATCGAACTCACTGGCGTACAGCGCGACCGCACCACGGGTCTCCTACTGGCCCGGGGTTACCGGGAAGGCCGGCGGCAGCGCCAACGGCACGACGGGCGGCGCCCCGGCCATCAACTCGTTGTACCGACCAGCGAAGGTTTCATCGGTTTCCATGTACCGCTGCGCGATCACCCGGTGCAACTCCTGAATGTCCTCAACGATCCGGTAATGTTGCTCGAGAATCGCGTGAACATCGTTTCCGTCCTCCGCGTTCTGTGCCTTGGTGCGGAAACGATTTACCAGGACAGCCGCCGAGGAAAGGCCGTCACTCGTCTCCCCGAGGTCCCATTGCTCGCGTTCGAAGATGTTGCGCGCCATACGTTGGAGAGCTTGGATAAGGAGTTTGAACCCTTCACAGTCGCGTTCCATGTAGACGAACTCTTCGGCATTCACACGAACCGCATCTGGAGAACCTGCACCAAGGTTCACCGACAGTCGCCCTTCCCGCGCCTCGGTCAGCAAATCCTCTAGTGGACGCAGAGCTGTATCGTCAACCACTCCTGAACTCCTTCCCGTTGATCACAGCTGACTTCTGACCGGGACGCTCAGAGATCCGGAATCAAGGGAGCGATCTTCTGGGCCAACCCCAGCGCCAATTCACAAGTATCGATGTGTCCGGTCTTGTTCCGCGAAGCCGGGTTATCCATGGAGAGCTCAAGGCTTCCTCCCTCCATCTCGACGTAGAGTAGACAGGACGCCCGCGAATCAGCCTCGCCGACTGCATCCACCGCCATCGCTGCCCGGCCGTCGACCGTGTACTCCTGCCGAACCACAAACTTGTCGTTGTCTCGCACCACTGGCAGCGTCAGATTCGTAGTCGTTATACCTACCGCATAGCTGTCCGGAGCCACGTAACCGCAACCACGCCACTTGATCCCTTGACTCCCGTCCACGTTGGAGTCCAGGCCGTCCGGGACCAAGTTCTCCGACGCCAGCACCTCCTGTGGAATATCGGTACACGGATCGAACGACGACGGCGCCTCCGCAGCAATCGGCAACCCGGTCGTCGTGGTCACCGGCGACGCCGTCCCCCCGGTCTCGGAACCACACCCCGCGACCAGCAGCGCAACCCCCACACCGCACAGAATCCCCCGGACCGACCGAACAGCGGCCATCACAAACCTCCCGACACCGGCATTCCATATCGAACCGGGAACCAGCCGGCCCCCCGTGCCCAGCCGACCCTACCGACCCCGTAACCCCCGCTCAACCTGCGACCGACGTCGCGCTGCGCCGGACCGATCCGGCGCTGAGCAGGACAAGCGCAGCCGCAAACCGTCATTCGGGCAGGTAAGGGCTCAACTCCCCGGCCACCCGCTCCCCTTCCACACAGATATCACCACCCGCCGCGCCGCCACCCGGCCCGACCGGCAGACGCGCCCAGACGAGTGCCATTCCCTGCTGAAGTTCCACACCGAAGTAGCAGCGCTCCTTCCGTTCCGGGTCGAGTGTGTCGCCGAATTCGAGTGCTGTCCGGTCACCGACAGTGGCGGGCCCGGCCACCTGGTAATCCCGGTAGCGCGGATCCTGCTGGAACTCGTCCAGTGAAGTCGGCCCGAAGTACACTGCCGCGTCGTACCAGCCGGCGGCGGATTTCCAGATACAGCCTTCCCAGCCGGAGAATTCGGTCCCGAAAGGCTCCGTCATCAACGGTTTCGGCACGATTCCTGCTTCGGTCAGGCCGGCCGCGGGGATATCGCAGGGGTGGGCCACCGACTGCGGTTCGGCCGTGTCACCGGTATCCCCGCATGAGGTAGTCGTCGCCGCGACGACTCCGGCGAGTAATACCTTCACCAGCGTTCTTCTCATTGCAGCCAAGTCCTCTGTTCCGGGTAGTCGTCGAAATCGTCGGGCCAATCACTCGGCCCTACTACATTGTCGTCACGGTGTGACGTCGGCGGCGGCATCGGGGACTCCGGTGCGGAAGCCGGCGCACCCCAGGTCCATATGAAAGAAGGCGAATTCTTCAGTTCCGCCGCCTCCGGCGGTACCGGTCGCGCGAACTGTTCGATATCCTGCCAGCGGCATTCGCCCGCCTCGACGCGCGCACTGTAGTGCCGCAACTCGGGTGAGGCATTCGGCATCGCCGCCACCGACGCCATGAGCTCCTCGGTGACCGGAACCGGATCGCTCCACAGGTCCTCGAGGACGGTGCGCTCTACTCGCAGGCTCGCCGTCTCCAGACGTTCCGCCGCGGCGAGAACGCGACGGGCCATGGATTCCACACCGGGATCCAGATTCGGATCATCGAACATCTGTACCGCCTGGTTCAGCCGCCGAACTCCACCGAACTACCGTCATACTGCGTCCTCCCACGGCGCACGCCCGGAGCCCACCTCATAGGCTTCTTTCGGCCGGTTCAGGGTGTCCTCGGCCTGGGCCACCTTCGCGACATCGTTCACCAGAGCCGCCCGGCGAGCGGCGTCGTCGACACGGCTGGTGATCGGCTCGAGCTTCTGGGTGACCCAGTCCTTACCTTTGCCGACCGGGTTACCGAGCCACTCCAGGAATTCCTTGGTGCGATTACGCACATCTTCGATCTCGTTGATGATCGTATTGACGAGATCGACTATGTTCCAGATCTTCCTGGCCATATCGACGATCTCGATCGCCGTACCGATTCCGGGGATCTTCTTGACGAGGGCCTTGAAGATTTGTTTGGTACTGCGGAAGTCGACGAAGGATGTCACGAAGTCGCGGAGTTTCTCGCAGGCCCGGCGGACACCGTCGCGGATCTTGTCCGCGACGATGGTGAGCAGGTCGCAGATGACCCGCCCCACGGGCCCCTCCCACTTCATGGCCGAGATCTGGCTTCCCGCCCACGTCTCGAAGGCGATGGCCGCTCTGCCGTCCCAGTGTGGGCCCACACGGCGCACTGCGTCTTCGAGATTCGCGGCGGAGCTTTCCATCGCATTACCGGCGACCTTGTACGTTTCACCGATCCGGCGGAGCTCGTTCCAGTTCGCGGTGATGCGGGAGACGACCATCTCCAGGATGTTCACCTCATTGCCCGCCATCCTGGTGACGTTCTTGACCGCCTCGTTGACATCGCCGACGACGCCGGTGGTCTCCGCGATCAGATCCGCGAGTTCCGGCGGCCCGCGGCCGAAGGCGGGTCCAGCTTGATCTCATTGGGTTTCGGATATGCGACGGGAGCGGGATAGTCCATGACCAGACCGGCGTTCTCCCGATCGGCGTCGACGGCCACCCCCTGCCCGGTGATCAGGTTCGTGGTCGCCGCGTTGAGTGCCTCGTAGGTTTTCTTGTCCTGGTCGTGATACATCCACGCGGTGCGGTTCAACTCGTCGCCGCTGTTCGCGGTGGTGTTGCCGATACCGGCCATCCGGGTTTTGAACACCCCCGCCGCGTGCGTGAACGGTGCAGTCAGCGGCTCGAGTATCGCCCCGCCGAGTCCCTCGGGGCTGACCACGCAGTGCGCGCCGACGAAATCGGCGATGGCCTTTGCATCGGCGCCGATGACATCCAGCGCGTTTCCCAACCCCGCGATCTGCGCGGATTCGGCTACCAGTGTTTCCGCCACCTGTCCGACCTTCCTTCCGTCATCGGTTCGTAGTGTGCAGAGAAGTCAGAATCGCTTCGGCATCGCCTTCGCTCAGCGCGTCCGGCAGACCGGTGTGACGCTGCAGGAACAGGACCATCACCTCGGCAGAGGCGTACGCGGAAGTGGCCACGACATCGAACTGCGCGGTGCTCGGGTCGCACGACGACTCTCGAGCGATCCCGGTGACGACCGCCGTGTATCGGATGGCCGGTCGCCCGGAGACTTCGGCCTGCACCGGGCCTCGGATCTCCACGTCGGGCCGAGCGCCCGCGGCGTCGGAGAAGATCGCACCGGCTCGGCCGGCCGCTTCGCGCGCCGCGGTGTCGATATCGGTGCCGTTGCGACCCTGGACCCCGACTCTCGCCAGGGCCGACCCTTCGGTCTCCGGACAATAGCCATATCCGTAGTCGCTCACGGCACCGTAGGACGCGATGGTCCGACCGCCCTCGGACCAGCTCACGGTCCGGCCGTTGGACGGGCGCCAGCCGTTCGCCGCGGGTACGGAATAGTCGAGCCCGTACCTCGTCGGCACCGTCCTGGGTTGTCCCTCGGTCACCTCGGGCAGCGGCGGCGGAAAGGCCATGGAGGGAAATCCGGGCGGTAGCGGCGGATCTGTTGGTGACTCCACCGGAGCCGGGGGCCGCCACGACGGAGCAGCCTGCTCCACTTCGGGCACCTTGTCGGCGTAGGGGTTGCCGACCCACGCGATAACCAGCATCACCGCTGCGGCGACGCCCATCCAGCCGGCGACCTTGGCCAGCGGGCCGATCACACCCGATCGAACAAGTGCGGTGAGAAAACTACGCAATTCCCTGTTCCCTACCCCGGTTTGTCCGCACAGTGGAAGGCCTTGACTCGGCTTTTCATGCCACTCCTCGCACAGATTGATCAGCGATCCAGTAGATCAGACGCCGCCGGAAGCGGATCGGTTCCTCTTCTCCGGATTATTCGAGGAGTTGCTCCACCACATCGACGGCGCCGACGATCACCGAGCGCGAAGTCGGGCCACGGTGCCGAGGTGAAGCGGTAGGTGGCGGTTACTGCGCGCCGCAGGGTAGCGCTCACCCGCCCCCTTCGCCATCGCATGGGAGCGTGTCCTCGACCCGGATCGAGAAGCCCGACCTCCCCGGCCCTGAACCTTCCCTCAAGCAGCGCTCCGTTTAGCATTTCAAATGCTATATTGAGCCGGTGGATACTGAATTCCCCCCCGGCGACGGACCCAGTAGTGGGATCTCGGTGAGCCTGACCGCCGGAACACTGCAGGCGATCCGGGAGCGCGTGGGCAAACGAGGCGTGTCTGCTTATCTGGAGCAGGCCGCACAACGCCAGATCGAACGCGACAACCTCGAGGAATTGATCGCCGACTTCGACGAGCACAACGGACCGGCCGACCCCGCCGCAGTGGCCGCCAAACGCGCCGAGCTGACCGGCGCCGCCGATCCGCAGGCCGGAACGGCCGCATGAGCGGCGCCCTCGTCCTGAATTGCGAGGGTCTCGCCAAAGCTGTGCGACGGGACCGCGAGGTCCACCAATGGCTCGCCGCCGCGCGCGACGCGGATATTCCTGTCGTCACCTCGGCTGCCGTCCTGGTCGAAGTAGTACATCCCAGGATCAACCACGACGCCCTGAAATGGACGCTGTCGCGTCTGCGCGTCGAGCCGGTGACCCAGGTTGTCGCCCAGTCCGCCGCCACCTTGCTGCGGGAAGCAGGCCTGCACGGCCACAAATACGCCATCGACGCCATGCTGTGTGCGACGGCACTGACCCAGTCCGGCCGCGTCACGATCCTGACCTCCGATACCGACGACGTCGGGAGGCTCACGGCTGCCCACCCTCGGGTCGTCACCAAGAAGGTTTGATCTGCCGCGGACTCGGGCAACACCCCAAGTGCGCGCCTGCTGCACCAAATCCCATCCCGACGGCGCGACAGCCACCCCACACGAAGTTTCGGGCCACCCATCAGAGCTCGCGGAGCACCGCCCAGACCGCCCAAGGCGTAATGCCGTTGCGGGACGCGTAGCCGAGACGGTGTACGCACGCGGCGGGGTCCGGCTACGCGGCCGTGCTGTCGCCGGCGGCGGTGTCGTGTTGACCCAAGCCGGGTGGCGGGCGGTAGTCCGGGGTCCACCCCACCACGCGTATCGACGAGCCGACGAGCCGGTGTTCCCCGGCCTCCACGACCATGTCCGGAGTCGCCTCCAGTGCCTCCGGCAGCGTGCGTACCGCCGCGGCGGGGACGCCGAGCGGCCGTAACCGCGCATCCCAGGACGCCGCGGATCGGTGGCCAGTACCGCGGTGACCATGCCGAGAACGGATTCGCGGCTGCTCACCCGTTCGGCCATGGTCTCGAACCCGGCCGGCCCGGCCTCATCCGCGAACAGTTTCCAGAACCCGTCGTGGGTGATGAACAGCGCGAGATACCCCTGGGCGGTCGGGAAGAGTTGGGCCGGAACGTAATACGAGTGGGCGCCGTAGGGGCGACGCTGGAGTTCCACACCGTTGTCCAGGTAGGCGGCCGCGTGATAGTTCAGCTGGGACAGCATCACATCGCGCAACGAGACATCGATCTGCCCGCCCCGGCCTGAAACGCTCTGGGCGAGCAACCCCAGCGCGGCGGTCAGGCCGGTGGAGTTGTCGGCGGAGGAATACCCCGGCAGCGTGGGTGGTCCGGCGGGATCGCCGGTGAGCGCGGCGACACCGGTGGCTGCCTGGACGACGTAGTCGAAGGCAGGGTCGTCACCGTTGTCCAGACCGAAACCGGTGAGCGCGACGCAGACGGTCCGGTCGTTGTATCGGCGCAGTGCTTCGTAGGTGAGTCCGAGTTTGCGGATGCCGAAGGTTTCAGGTTCACCAGCAGCGCGTGGGCGTCCGCGGCCAGTTCGCCGAGGCGGCGCTGCCCGGACTCCGCGGTCAGATCCAGACAGATGCTGCGTTTGCCGCGGTTCAGGCTGGCGAAATAGGAATCACCGACCTTGCGCGAGATATCGCCGCCCGGCGGTTCCAGTTTCACCACGTCGGCGCCCAGGTCGGCCAGCATCATGGTGGCGTAGGGGCCGGCCGGCCTGGTCCCCACCTCGAGCACCCGGATACCGGCCAGCGGCCCGGTATTCATAGCAGCTCCAGGGCCACCGCGGTGCCGAGTTCGATCCGTTCGGTCGCCGCGCCGAGTAGGGCCACGGTGACCAGTGCGTCGAAATCGGTGGGAATCACCCCGACCACCGGTTTCGCGCCGGATTCGATGTCCTGATGCATCTGTGGCCGCAGACCTATATCGCGACCTCGGCAGTGGCGAAACCTGCCCCGACGGTTCGGATCTGCTGAAGCGGTCGCGAGGTCCACGGATCATGGGCGGCGCCGCCGCGGAAATCCTGTCCCGCGAGGCGCGATACAACACCGGCAATTGCCATATCGACGCGGGCACACTCATCGAATCCGGCCGGACCGACCTGTCGGAATACGGCGTCGGCACGAGCCCGATCCCGGACATGTTCCTCGACTGAGCCGTCGATGGTCGACCGGAGTTCGCCGGACCGCATCGCGCCGGGGAACGAAGTCGGCGCCTCGGCTCAGGCTTCCACCGCGGTGCCGCAGATACCGCACACCTCGAGTGTGCGGCGCTTCCAGCGCGCGACCGGAACGAAGAACACAGTGAACTGCTTGAATTCCCGCACGCGCATCCACTGCGTCGTGTTGTGACAGCGGGGACAGGTCCGGGTCCCGCCGGGGCCGAGGTTCCGCCGCTTGGTCCCGAAACCGAAGATGAAGAACATCAGCCCAGCGTAGAGGGCTGATCGATGACTATCGCCGGTTATCAGCCGGTGCGTCGCCCCATCGCCCGTTGTCAAGCCCCGGTCCGGGCAGTGCGTGTGTACCGGAATGGAGGCATGTCGCGGACCGCAAAGATGCGGGCGGTACGACTCTCCCAGCCGTAGCCGGGGGATCCACCACACGGTATCGTGTCCGGGCCCCGCGAATCCCGCGCGAAAGCAGTATTCGATCGGCACACGAAGGTCTCGATCATGATGAGCGACGCAGTTGCCCGGGCATTCGGCCTGGCACTCAGACGGACCGAGCATTCGCTCTTCATCGCGACCGATGGTATAGCCGACCAGTATTACCGGCCCACCACCCATACCTTGCGCGGCGGTGCGGATCACCGCATCGGCGTCGACCTGATCGGCGAAGACCGGATCGGTCGATCCGGCGCCGGGAACACCGGCTCGGAGCGGCCGGAAACGGTGACGTGGAAGGAAACGCCACCGGCTGCAGACGATCTCAACACCCGGCCGGAGGCGCTGGTGGGCCGCGGGCGGCTCGTGCCCGAACTCGGTGAGGAGGTCAGCGAGCTGGTGAAGCTGTCACCGACCTTAACCGCACGTCTGGCCCAGGCCCGTCGTGACGGCTGGACGATCGAATACGGACCGGCAGGTGAAGGAAGCTACGCGAACCGAGAAACTTGGCAGATCGTCGTCGACTCCACGGCGCGCAACCAGCCCAAGAAAGAAATCTCGATCCTGGCCGAGGAAATCGGCCATGCGACCAATCCGAATCCGCCTCGCGGATTGCCCTATCACGGAGAAGATTCGGGCGAATGGGCTACGCGTAACACCGACGAGCATCTGAAGGACGAAGGCGAGGCCAAGCTGTTCGGTGTGGAGGTACTTCTGGAGATCGAACGCAACGGCGGACCCCGCATCCGAGTCGGTGGCCGCCACTTCTCCGAATACGAACGTTTCTACGAGGAGGTCGTCGACGGCGCCATGACCAGGGAGCAGGCCAAGACGCTGATCGGCCGGATGCACGATATGGACGAAATCGCCGGCGGCACCAAGCAGACGTACGGGGATTTCTTGCGTGCCCATTTCATCAGTGTCTACATGAACAAATACGCCGCGGAGTAGATGGCGGTACCCCACACTTCCGACCCAGATTGACAATACGTTGTCGTATTGACAGCATGTTGTCATGACCCCGAAAATCGTGCACGTGGCCGTCTTCGACACTCTCGCCGACTGGGAGGTGGGCGCCGCGACCGCGCATATCAACAACGACGCCTGGCACCGTGAACCGGGCGCCTACCGCACCTGTACCGTCGGAGTGAGCACCGAGCCCGTCACCACGATGGGTGGCATGCGGATCGTGCCCGAAATCGCCCTGGGCGAGCTCACCCCGGCCGACAGCGCCATGCTCATCCTGCCGGGCGCCACCGGCTGGGAACTCGGCGAGCTGGATCCCTTCGCCCAGAAGGCCCGCGAATTCGCCGCGGCCGGCGTCCCGGTCGCCGCGATATGCGGCGCGACCTACGGCCTCGCGCGGGCGGGCCTGCTCGACGACCGCCGGCACACCAGCAATATCGCCGAATTCCTGGCTGCCAGTGGCTACGCCGGCGGCGAACACTATGTAAACCAACCCGCGGTCACCGATCGCGGGGTGATCACGGCCAATTCCACCGCACCCTTCGAGTTCGCGCGCGAAGTGCTGGGCGCCCTGGAAATCTACGAACCCGAGGTACTCGACGGCTGGTACCGCCTGTTCAGCGCGGGAGACCCGGCGGGCTACGCGGTCCTGGCGGAATACGAGGCGCGGCAGGCGGCGGTCTGAGGTCCGGGCACCGTGCAGAATCCCGAACAGCAGCTGTTCAGCACGGCCGCCATCACCTCGTTCCGGCTCAACGGCCAGTTCCTGGCGATCGCCGAGAACCTGGCCGGGCCGGCCGGTCTCACCGCCGCCTGGTGGCAGGTGCTGGGCGCCGTGCTGCACGAACCACTCCCGGTGGCCGGCATCGCCCGGGCGATGGGCGTCACCCGGCAGGGGGTGCAGCGGATCGCCGACCTGCTGGTGGAACGCGGCCTCGCGGAATACCGGCCGAACCCGGCGCACCGCCGCGCCAAACTGGTCGCGATCACCGACGCCGGGCATGCCGCCGTGGCCCGCATCACGCCGCGGCACGCAGAGTTCGCCGCCCGGCTCACCGCCGAACTCGGTATCGAGCGCCTGACCGAGATCGTGGCCGCGCTCACCGACCTCTCCACGGCCGCGGCAGTGCTCGAGCGGCCGGAATGAACCGGCCCGCGCACGGGAGCGCTCAGACTCCGGCCAGCCGGCGCACGATGGACAGCGGCAGCACCTTCATCGCGTAGGCCAGCGGCACCCACGGCCACGCCGGGCAGTAGGCCTTGAACCTCCGCTTCTCGATCGCCGACACCATGGAGCGGACGCCGGTGCGGGTATCGACCAGGAAGGTGGGCGGATGCGCGGCCTTGTCGTTCATCTCCGAAGCGATATAACCCGGGTAGACGATCGAGACGTCCACACCGGGGACCCGTTCCGCGGCGATACCCTCGGCCAGCGCGGCCACGCCGGCCTTGCTCGCGGCATAGGCGGTCATCGCCTTGGGCATACCGCGTACCGCGGAGATCGAGGAGATCACCACGAGGTGACCGCCACCCTGCGCACGGAAGATCTTCATGGCCGCCTCCATCTGGGCCATGGCGCCGAGGAAATTGGTCTGGACGGTCTGCCGGTTGGGGCGGTCACCACCCTTCCCGAACGGCACCCCCTTGCCGAGGCCGGCATTGACGATCACCCGGTCGATCCGGCCGAGCTCGGCGGCGAACCGGTCGAACACCTTCGGTACGGCATCGAAATCGGTGACATCCAGCGCCGCGACCCGCACCTCGACCCGAGGATGGGCCGCCGCGATCTCCGCCGCGAGTTCGTCGAGGCGCTCGGTGCGGCGCGCGCAGAGGGCCAGATCGTAGCCGAGAGCGGCGAACTGCCGGGCCATTTCGGCGCCCAGGCCGGAACTCGCGCCGGTGATGAGGATCGAACCAGTGCCCACTGTGCTGAATCTCCTGGGGTCGGGCCGCCACCGGGACCGGGGCGGCGATGATCGGCGGGTGTCCCGAGCCTAACGGCTACGAGGGCGCCTGCCCGCAGTTCGGCACCGGAGCGGCCGCGCTCAGCGAGCGGCCCGGATCCGCTCGGACGCCGGTACCACGAACGGTGCGAGGGCCTGCTCGATCTGCTGATGGGAGGGCCGGCTGTACCGGCGTCCCGGTAGTCCGTCCTCGGGCGCGCCGGTGGCCGCGCGGCACGGATCCGGTTCCGCTACGGCGGGATCGGTACCGTACCGGTCGCCGGTGACCTCCATCGCGGCCAGCCGTTTACCGGTTCGGGCCTCGTACACCGTGAGGCGATAGACCGCCGTGAAGAGGTTGAGGGTCCGGCCCACGGGCTGCCCGGGCGCAGGCGGGTACTGGCAGGTGTGTACGAGTTCCCCACGGCGTTCCCGGTCCACACACGCCACCAGCTGCACCGCGCCGGAATCGATCGGACGCCATACCGCGGAGGGCCCGAACGCGGTGTAGTCGGGCAGTTCCCCGCCGAGATACACCGGGCTGGGTCCGGCCGCCGAATAGGGTGCGGCGGCGGGATTCCCCTCGCCCCCGCCGCACAGCGCACCGTATTCGGTCACATCGAACCGGGCGAACCCGGAGGCCGCGAAAACCGTTGCCGCCACGGCCGCGATCGCCACCCCGGCCAGCCCCAGCGCCACCGGATACCACAGGTCCTTCCCGCGGCGCGCCGGTTTGCCGTAGGCGCGACCCTCCCAGGGCTCCCGCGGTGGCCGGGCAGCCAGGTGCGGACCCGCCGCCGTCCGGCGTGCACGCACCGGGATCTCCCGCAGCCCGGCGAGACCCCGCCGCACCCGGGCCGGAACACGGTCACCGCTGCGGTGGCCGTGATCGGAATCGGGGGCGGCCGTATCGGCGAAGTCCCGGCCGCCGCGCCCGGGCGAGCGGGACCCGATACGGGCGGAACCGTCCGGATCGCGGTCCGCCGGCGACCCGGCGAATCCGCGCGCCACCGCCGGCCCCGGCGCAGCCTGTTCGCCGGGATCCGCCGCGACGTCGCGGTATCGGACCGCAGGCGAGGCAGATTCGGCCGGACCCTGTCCCTGGCCACTACCCCCGGCACCGAGCCGGCTGCGCAGCACCGAGCGCACCGGAGTAGGGCCCGATTCCGCGCGGAAGTCGCTCGCTTCCCCGGTCTCACGTATCGGCCCCGCCTCCGGCACAGCGGGCGCAGCCGTGGCGCTCCCGTACTCGGCCGTGGCAGCCGCCGGACCACGGCTCTCGACCGCTACCACCGGCGAGCCGGTCTGTCCCCCCGGCTCCGGGCCGGTCTCCCGGTTCGAGGCCTCGAGCCGCTGCCGTGGCTCCGCAGCCGCGCCACCGGAACCACCTTCGTCCCGCCCTCGGCCGGTATCCGCGCCCCCGACACCCGGTTCCCCCACGGCCGGGCGCCCGGCACGGCGCTCCGCCCCGGCATCCGCCCCGGAAACCCGCTGATCCGAGTCGGTGCGGGCACCAGCCGCGGTACCCGCGGCCCGCCTACCTGCCGAGCTCGCCGGCTCCGAGGATGCGTCCGACGTGGCACGAATACCGGCGGCGCTACCGGGCGCGAAGAAGAACCCCTCCTCCTCGAGCGCGTCCGGATCGGGCAGATACCGTGGCGCTCCCAGGATCTCGAAGGCCCGCGCGATGTCCTCGCCGCGCCAGCGCACCGGCCCCACGGCCGCATGTTCGAAATACTCCGCCAAGCCCTCGGAGCGCCCGATCCGGACCAGGACGGTCTCGATGCCGTCCACCGGCGGAGGCGGCGTCCAGGTAATCCGTGAGCCGGTCTTGGGGATCAGCACTACGAGTACATCGATATCTTCGGACAGCCCGTGCCGCCGGAAGAGCGCAGCCAGCTCGCTGCGCACTTTGCGCCCACGCAGTATGGGATTCGGCGCGGACTTCCCGATGCGCAGATCCGCGACACCGTCGCCGATCTGCCAGCGTCCGGTGGGGCCGGTGGTGAGCACACCGTGCTGGACCGAACCGAAATCGGCCAGTACCACCAGGGTGCAGGCGTACGGCGTCCAGACCAGCAGGTCGGTGTCCGGCGCGGCCCGGCGGCGCGAACGCGGTTGCGGCGAACCGAGCAGTGCCACACCGCCCATCCGCTCGGCGCCCGGACCCCAATCGGATATGAGTCGCCGGACAAAACGTTGAACACTCGACACTTCGGTGCTCTGCACGCGTACAATCACGGCGACCCCTACTTCGGTGACCACGAAACCCGCGCACACCACAGCGGCGCCAGGGACATCTGAAATTCCCTGGCGCACAGTGCGATTGAATGCGCCGCCGTCCATGGTAGCAACACCTGGGACGGCGCACGAGAGCCTGCGCCCGCACCACCGTGCTCGCAGTCGGGCGAAGACCGGCCACCGGGACTCGTACCCACGGACACGCCCGATTCCGCCGGACAGCACCCGGACGGCCGTCCAGCGCGGTACGTTTTATACACCAGAGCCGGTCTGGTAGTGCGGCCAGCCATCGGTAGAAGCGATGACGCGAGCTGCGCGCGGTTGTCCGGGACCGCTTCGAGGAGAACGTCGTATGTCGCAGCGCGAGCTATCCCACGAGGTCGTTACATTGTTCGCGGAAGGCGAGGTACTGCGGCTCGACGCCCAGCCCGTCGACTACGCGATCGTCGCCCTCTATTTCGTCTTCGTCCTCGGTATCGGGCTACTGGCCCGGCAGCGGGTGTCGTCGAGTATGGACTTCTTCCTCTCCGGACGGTCCCTACCGGCCTGGGTCACCGGGCTCGCGTTCATCTCGGCCAACCTCGGCGCGGTAGAGATCATGGGTATGTCGGCCAACGGCGCCGAATACGGTTTCCCCGCCTTCCACTACTTCTGGATCGGCGCCGTCCCGGCCATGCTCTTCCTGGGTGTGGTGATGATGCCGTTCTACTACGGCTCCAAGGTGCGCAGCGTGCCGGAGTTCATGCGCCGCCGCTTCGGCACCGGCGCACATCTGGTGAACGCGCTCAGTTTCGCGGTGGCCCAGGTCCTCATCGCCGGGGTCAACCTCTACCTGCTCGGCACCATCCTCAATGTCCTGCTGGGCTGGCCGCTGTGGGTCGCGGTGATCGCGGCGGCGATCATCGTGCTCTCCTACATCACCCTGGGCGGATTGTCGGCGGCGATCTACAACGAGGTGCTGCAATTCTTCGTCATCGTGGCCGCCCTGCTCCCACTCACCCTGATCGGGCTGCACCGGGTCGGCGGCTGGGACGGATTGCAGGACAAAGTGGCCGCTTCCCCCGGCGGCCCCGAACAGCTGGACTCCTGGCCGGGTAACGCGCTGTCGGGCTTCGCCAACGATTTCCTGTCCATCCTCGGCATCGTGTTCGGTCTCGGATTCGTGCTCTCGTTCGGGTACTGGACCACCAACTTCGTCGAAGTGCAGCGCGCCCTGGCCACCCATTCCATCGCCGCCGCGCGCCGCACCCCGATCATCGGCGCGTACCCGAAGATCCTCATTCCGCTCATCGTCATCATCCCCGGCATGATCAGCGCGGTGCTGGTCCCGCAGATGGCCCAGTACAAAGCGGCGGTCACCGCGAACCCGGATGTGGAAAGCGACGTCACCTACAACCAGGCGCTGCTCTATCTGATGAAGGATGTCCTGCCCAACGGTCTGCTCGGGGTGGGCCTGGCCGGTCTGCTCGCCGCGTTCATGGCCGGTATGGCGGCCAACGTCTCGGCGTTCAACACGGTGTTCAGTATCGACCTGTGGCAGCAGTACGTGGTCAAGGACAAATCCGACGGCTACTACCTGCGGGTGGGCCGGCTGGCCACGGTAGGCGCCACCATCGCCGCGATCTTCACCGCGTTCATCGCCGGCGGGTTCAGCAACATCATGGACTACCTGCAGACGCTGTTCAGTTTCTTCAACGCGCCCCTGTTCGCCACCTTCATCCTGGGCATGTTCTGGAAACGGATGACCCCCACGGCCGGTTGGACCGGTCTGGTGGCCGGTACCGCGGTGGCGGTGACCATCTTCGTGCTGAACAAGATGGAGGTGTTCTCGCTCTCGGGCCAGGGCGTCAGCTTCGTCGCCGCCGGCGCGGCCTTTGTGGTGGATATCCTGGTCAGCGTGGCCGTGACGCTGGTGACCGCACCGAAACCGGCCGCCGAGCTGGTCGGGCTGGTCTACTCGGAGACACCGCGCGAACTGCGCACGGACCCCGAGGCCGCCACCCTGCCCTGGTATCAGCGCCCGGTCCTGCTGGCGGGTATCGCGCTGGTGCTCGTGATCGTCCTCAATATCGTCACCGGATAGGACAACCATCGTGCTCTTCGATATCCGCACCATTGTGGGCAGCCTGCTCGGCCTCTACGGCATCATCCTGGTGATCACCGGACTCGTTCACGACACAGTCGACGAGCAGGCCAAGACCGGCGGTATCAATGTGAACCTGTGGGCGGGCCTGGCCCTGGTGGTGGTCGCCGCGGCCTTCGTGACCTGGGCGCTACTGCGCCCAGTGGCGGTCGACCGGCCCGATCGGGAATCGGCGGAGGACAGCACCCCGGCCGGCGCCGACTGAGTCGGCGGACGCCGGGCAGCCCAAAAGCCCGTCCGCTGCCGAGCGGGCGGGCTGTGACACGGACCGGCGGCAGCTCAGTCCGGCAGACCCAGCGCGAAGCCGATCGCGATGAGCACACAACTGATGACGGCGACCACGACTATGACAAACACTGTGTAAGCCTCTCTGGGGAATGTGACAGCATCTCTGACACAGCCACGATGATCCACATGGGGCCAGCGTACGAAACCGGACGCGTGACCCGGGGACCGGGTCGCCGGTCCGGGCACCGCGGCCCGGACCGGATCGGCCGGAGATCAGGGCACGACCTCGACCACATCACCCGGGTTCAGGTAGTGGTAGACCGCGACGGCACCGGGTTCGGTCAGCCGGATGCACCCGTGCGATTTGTGTTCCACCGGCCCGATGTGGAACGCGATATCGCCGTTGAAGAAGACCGCGTAGTGCATCGGGGCGTTGTGCATGGTGCTCCAGTGGTACAGCTCTTTGAACGCCACGTGGAAGACACCGGGCGGGGTCTCGTAGCCCTGCATGCCGTGCGACATCGGCGTCGGCCCGTAGACGACGTTGCCGTCGTCCATCAACCAGACCTCGTTGCTGGACAGCCGCAGGCAGGCCCGGGCCGCCGGTGAGCAGGGCGCCTGGGTCGGGATGATGGCCGGTGCACCGGGCACATCCGGCCCGTTCGGCCAGAGTGGATCGGCCGGCGCGGGCGCTGTGGGCGCCAGCGCGGCCGCCGCGATACCGGCGAGTACGGCCGTACGGCATATCCGATGGAGGAACTGTCCATTGCTCATCTCGTGCCGACCTCTTTTCGTCGATTTGCCGCCGCATCCGGCGAGGGATAGCAAATTCCGAGCGAAATCAGAGACCTACACGAAGGTAACCGAATATGCCGGGCTGTGGGTAACAATTACCGTAGACGCGCCGAAATGGGGCGTGGTCCGGCGATTGCCCGGCAACCCTCACCCACTCAGGCGACACTCCAGCTATCGGGGGTCGGGCCGCGGCGCCGCCCACGTCGCCGGCGCTGGTAGAACACCTCCTCCACCGAGATGTTGGGCACTTCCTCGACGATCCCGGCCAGTCGCGCGTCCAGCCGGAGCTCGGCGATCCGCCGGTGCAGCCCGGCTCGCCGTTCCGCCGGCAACCCCGCCCAGATCGCGCCGATCCGGCGCTGCGAGGGGTGGTCGGCGAGAGCCACCAGCCTGAGCAGTTCCGGCCAGAGGTCGTCGGCGTTGGCTATCTCCGGCAGCTCGGCGATCCGCTCCACCGGCATCCGCACCAGCAGGCCGACGATATAGCGCTGCACATCGGGATGGCTGCGTTCGGCCAGCAGCAGCAGACCCCGCCACGGCGCGGGATAGAACGCGATCACCAGGGATTCGATGATCGCGGTGAGCGCGGCGTTATTGGCGAAGATCGGGTTCATCGCCATCCGCTGCAGAGCCGGGTGGCCGAGTTTCGAAACGAAGGTCATCAGTTCCGGCGCCGCGCCCTTCTGGATGACATGGGCGGCGAGTTTGCCCAGCGCCTCCGGACTGGCGATCGCGAGCAGGATGTCCCCGATCTCGGACACCACGTCGCGGGAAGCGCGCGACATCACCGAGATCGCCGCCTCCTTCAATTCCGGCGAACCGGCCAGCACCGTCTCCATCATTCGCGGGATCCGTCTCGACCGGCCGTCCAGCAACTGGCGCAGTATGTTGCTGATCGCGGGCGCGGAGTACGCGTAGGCGGCGGAGAAGATGATGCCCTCGTCGTCGAGCGTCCCGTGCTCGACCGCCTCGACGAATTTCGGTTTGGCATATTCGAGAAACGGCCCGACAGTGATGTGGTCCTTGCGGCGCAGGACCTCGTTCACGATGGCGACCAACGGCTCGGAGGCCATGATGTCGCCCAGTTCGCCGAGTGCCTTGGGATCCACATACGGGGTACAGTCCGCGGCGTACTCCGTTTTGAGCATGGTGAGCGTCTCGGCGGCCGCATCGGGGTATTCGACGCCGACCGCTCCGGCCGCGCGACCGGTCATCATGGGCGGCACGATCCGCTGGACCAGGGGCAGCGACACCGTGAGGGGAATGATCGGGATCAGGCGCCCGATCCGTTTGAACATCTCGCCGTGGAACTCGAAGATCCGGCCCGACATCCGCTGCTCGAGTTCGTGCAGATGTTCGGCGCCCAGTCGTTCGAGGTAGGCGATACGTTCGACAGGCACGTGTAGCGTGCGCGCGAGCAGGACCATCTGCGCGCGGGTGACCAGATCGCTCATCCTTCGAGTTTGTCCCCGAACATGATCCGGCGGGTGATCGTCCGGAACGGCGGGGGGAAGAACCGGATCATTCCGTTGACGGCTTCGATGAGCAGGTCCTTCTCCTGTTGCTGGGCACTGCGGAACAATCCGAGCAGATCCTCGATCTCGGAGTCGGAGAGCATTTCCGACGCGGCAGTGGGTCCGTTCAGTTCGCGGACGAGTTCGGTTTTGGCACTCATTCTGCTCCTGTGTATCGATCAGGGGCCGGCAGCCGCGACAACCACCGCCGACACCGGATATTACCCGCCCGACGATATGCCGAATCGTCGTGAAGGTAAGGGCATTCACAACTGGTGTTATCTGCCTGCAATTTGTGCTGTCGCACACCGCCGGGGTGCCGCGAACGCTACCGCAGGCCGGTCCCGGGCCCGGCGGGCCGATGATCGGATGCGGCCCGGGCCTGCGATCCGAGCAGGTCAGGTGGCACCGCGTTACGCTCCGCGGATTCCGGGCCACCGGGGCCGGTGGGCGGTGAGAGCACTCACCCACCACCGGAATCCGGTATCGGCGACTCGCGGCCGGGGGCACGGCCCGTTCTACGCCGCCGCCAGATGCCGGCGCAGGAAAAGCAGCTGATGGGCCACGGCGGACTCGAAGAACGGATTGCCCGGCCAGATACCGAAGTGGTCGCAGGGGTAGTGGCGTACTTCGGCCCGTGCCGCGAACGCCGCCCGTGCCGCGGCGTGCGGCGGTGCGCCGCGATCGAAATCGGCGATCTGTACGAGGACGGGCAGGTTCAGCCCGGCGGCCGCCCGCGTGGGCCGATACCCGGGGAGCTGCCACAGCACACCCGCGTCGATGTCGTTGCGCCAGGTGGGTCCGGCGAGGGCGGTGTAGGAGTCGTAGTAGCCGTCCGACGTCAGCGCGGCGATCTCCCCGGGCCGGCCGACGAGCGGGATGAGCCCGGAACCGCCGAAGGCCGCGGCCAGCCCGGCCCGGGCGCCGCCGAACGCTCCCCGCAGTACTCCCGCGACACCGCTCTGCCGGGCCGCCAGGACTCCCGCCGCCCGGCCGTCGACCAGCGGAGTGACCGAGACGATTGCCGCGAGGGCGGCCCGGACGGCGGTCGAGTCGGCAGGTGTGGCGCCGGCGGCGGCACCGGCGGCGAATACATGACCGCCGGACAGCGACACACCCCACAGCACCACCCGGTGTGGGTCCACGCCCGGTAGTTGCGCGGCGGCCAGCACCGCGGCCCGGTAGTCGGCCAGCTGCTCCGACATCCGTACCCGCTGGCGCGGCCGGCCCCCACTCGCGCCGAAATAACGGAAATCGAAGGCGAGGACGTCGATCCCGGCCGCGGCGTAGGCCCGGGCGAACGGTTCGAGTCCGGAATCCTTGGTCCCGCCGAAACCGTGCGCCATGACCGCGACCGGGCGGCCGGACGGGCCCTCGAAGTCGGCGGACGTGGCGGGGAAATGCCAGGCGTGGCAGTCGGTGCCGCCGGAGCGGAAGGTCACGGTGGCCGCAACAGTGGTATCGGCCGGGCCCGGGGTATCGCGCAGGGTCATGAATCGTTCCTCGCTGTGATGGGTGCGGCAGGACCGGTGCCGTAGATCGACCGCAGCCAGACGGTGACCACCGACTCGATGTAGCGTTCCCGGTCCAGTTCCACATCGAAGGTCAATCGTTCGAGCAGGCGCTCGTTGAGCAGGAGCAGCACATCGGCGACGGCGGTGGCGTCACCGCCTGCCGGGGCGCGACCGGCGGCGCGTTCGGCGTCGATCATGGCCGCGATGGACGGGATGAAGGCCTGGCGGTCGGACTCCCACAGCTCGCGCACGCCCGGGGCACTGCGCGCGGCCAGCACCGCACCGTAGAGGTGGCGGTGGCGATCCCAGAACTCGACGAGTCCGCGGATGGTCCGCTCGATACGCTCGGCCGGTGCTCCCGCGCCGACGAGAATATCGTTGAGCGCGAAGACTTCCTCGTAGGTCTCCTCCAGCGCGGCCGCCACGGCCGCGGCCTTGTTCTCGAAGTAGAAGTAGAAGGCGGATCTGGTGAGCCCGGCACGCCGGGAGATCTCGGCGATATCGACGGCTTCGAGCTGCCCACCGTTATCGCGCAACAGTTCGTCCAGGGCCGCCAGCAGTGCGCTGCGCCGCCGATCGCCGCGCTGCGGGGCCCGGCGGTCGGTGCGCGACCGCGTGGTCATCCCGCCCGGCCCAGCGGAACCGGACCCCGCGCCCGGGCCCGGCGCAGCCCGGCGGGTAGTTCGGTGAGCCGCAGGTCCCGTTCGTAGACGAAGTAGTCCAGCTGCTGGGTGTGCCGGGGCCGGTCCACCACATGACCGGTGAACCGCTGCCGATCGGTTTCGATGACCCGGTGCATCGTCTCCACCGGCGGCGGGCGGTAGTGCCCGGCCGCGTATGCGGCCACCAGCCGCGCCTGGCATTCGACGAACGGGAACAGCGTGGGAAACGGCTGCGCGAACCCCACGAAGGCGAGATCGTCGATACCCGGTTTGAATATGCGCTTGTACAGGGAGATCCGATTGTCCGGAGCGCTGAGGAATTCCGGGTCGAAGAACGGGAAGGTGATGTTGTAACCGGTGCAGTAGATGATGACGTCGAAATCCTTCGCCGTCCCGTCCTCGAAATGCACCGTGGCACCGTCCAACCGGCTCACATCGGGTTTGGCGACCACATCACCGGAGCCGAGCCGCAGCGGCAGTTCCACCGATTGGGTGGGGTGGGCTTCGAAGAATTTGTGGTTCGGCGCGGGCAGGCCGTATTTCACCGGATCGCCGGAGACGAGCGGGGTGAAGATCTGGGTGATCTTGCGCTGCCAGGACAGCGGCACATAGGGCACGGTGCGGAAATAGCGGTCGGCCGGGGTACCGGCGAAATACTTGGGCACCACCCACGCACTCGACCGGGTCGACAGCCACACCTCGTTCTCCGTACTGCGGGAGGACAGTTCGACGGCGATATCGGCGGCACTGTTACCGATACCGACGATCAGGATGCGCTTGCCGTACAGATCCAGCGGGGTGCGCGGATCGATATAGGAGTGGGAGTGGATGGATGCTCCGGTGAACTCGCCGGGGAAGTCCGGGAAACGCGGATCCCAGTGGTGCCCGTTGGCGACCACGAGCAGATCGAACCGGCGGAGGTCACCGGCCCCGGTCTCGATATCCCAGCCACCGCCCGCGGCCGGGCGGGCGTGCTCGACGGCGGTGCCGAATTCGATGGCGCGTTTCAGGTCGAAGGCCGCGGCATAGCCCTCCAGGTACTCCTTGATGAGGGTGTGGTGCGGGAAGTCGGGGTAGGACTCCGGCATCGGATAGTCCCGGAAGGAGAGCTGGTACTTCGAAGTGTCGATATGCAGCGAGCGGTACGCGCTGGAGTGCCCGTTCGGATTGCCGAACGCCCAGTTTCCGCCGATGCGGTCGGAGGCTTCGAAGCAGGTGTACGGAATGCCGTAGTCGCCCAGCATCTTTCCGGTGGTCAGACCGCTGATACCCGCTCCGATGACGGCGACGGTGGGTTCGGGCATACGACCTCCTCGAGCACAATGCCGACGCAGTGGCCGACACGCCGGGTGATACCGGTCACAGGGACCCTAGGCATGGATTTGACAGGTGTCAATAAAAATCGACTCTTGTCAGCCCGCCGCGGAGCGGCCTAGTTTGTGAGACACGCCATAGTCGGCCGGAGCGGGAGGACACCCATGAGAGCGCTGCAACTCACCGAACCCGGCACTCTGGAAATACGTGAGGTCCCCACCCCCGAACCGGGTCCGGGCGAGCTGCTGATCCGGGTCGGCGCCGCCGGGATCTGCCACTCCGACCTGCATGTCCTCCATCTCCCCTTCAAGGTCCGCGAGGATCCGCTGACCCTCGGTCACGAGATCGCCGGCACCATCGCCGCGGTCGGCGACCAGGTCGCCGGCCGGACGACCGGCGAACGCGGTGTGGTGTATCTGTGCTGGTCGTGTGGGCACTGCCCGGAATGCGCGAGCGGTAACGAGAATGTGTGCCGGGCGGCCGGACGGGTCGCTATGCCGCCCTGTCCCGGGCTCGGGCCCGACGGCGGTATGGCCGAGTACGTGGCCGTCCCGGCCAACTCCTTCGTTCCCATCGGCGATATGGACTTCGTCGCCGCCGCACCGCTGGCCGACGCCGCGCTCACCAGCTACCACGCCATCCGCGGCGCCCGCGACCAGCTCTATCCCGGAGCCACGGCGGTGGTGATCGGAGCCGGCGGGCTCGGTCATGTCGGCATCCAGATCCTGCGGGCGATCACGCCGGTGCGGGTGATCGCGGTGGACACCGATCCGGACAAACTCGAACTGGCGGCGGAATGCGGTGCGCACGAAGGGCTCGCGGCCGACGCGGACACCGCGGCCCGGATCCTCGCCATGACCGGCGGCCGCGGCGCGGAAGCGGTATTCGATTTCGTCGGCGTGGACGCGACCGCGAAGCTCTCGGTCGAATCGGTCGGACCCAACGGGGCCTACCGGATGATCGGGTTGGGTGAGGGCGATCCCGGTATCACCGCGGGCCCCGCGGGCGGTCCGGGGCTGCCGTGGGGCGCGACGGTGCGGAAATCCTACGGCGGCACCAAACGCGACCTCATCGACAGTATCGCGCTGGCCCGGGAAGGCCGGATCGCCGCGCGCACCCGGCAGTTCCCGCTCGAGGAAGGCGCGCACGCCTACGAACTGCTCGAACAGGGCAGAATCCGGGGCCGCGCGGTCCTGGTGCCCTGACCGGGCTCATTTCGTGCCGGTCGCCCACATATTGCTGAGCAACGTATGACTGGGGGTATCGGCCAGCGACTGCGAGGATTCGTAGATCCGCACGTAGGAGGTGGCGTGGATACGCCAGATCCCGTCGGCGCCGCGTCGGTAGCGGTCGGTGTAGTACCCGGCACCGCGGATCAGCACACCGAGATCCGTGGCCAGTACCGTGTCCTCGAACAGCCAGCTACCGGTCGCGGTGTCGCCGTCGACGGTGATCTCCGGATGATTGGCCACATGGGTGGTGACGATGCCGGGGCCCATGTTCTCCCGCAGGAACCCGACCACCGCGTCGCGTCCGTCGAGGGTGAGCTCCTTGCCCATGGCGTGGGTGCCGTAGCGGGCTTCGATCTCCGGATCCAGCGTGGCGGCGAAATCGTCCCACTGCTTCAGATCCAGAGTGCGGAAGTACCGGTACTTGAGGCCGCGGAGAAGTTCAAGTGCCTGCAGATCCATGGAGCCACCTTGGCACGGTGACCCGAGTGCGGCAAGAACATGTTCTATTTTCTCGCCACGCCGACCTCCCGTTTGCGCGGCCCGGATCGTGGTACTGCGCCGATACCGGACGACAACTCGCGGTACCCGGTCCGTCGCGCCGGCGTTGCCGCGCTATCCACCAGCGACGGAGACAGCAATGAACAGTGCCGATCTACTCACCGACGCCTTCGATCGAATCCGCGGGGTGGTCCACGAAGCGGTGGACGGACTCGACGAGCAGGCCCTGACCCACCGTCTCGATCCGGCGGCCAATTCCATCGCGTGGCTGGTCTGGCATCTCACCCGGGTACAGGACGAGCATCTGGCGGAATTGCAGGCCACCGAATCGCTGTGGACGGGCCGCGGCTGGTTCGAGCGCTTCGACCTGCCGATCGACCGGGACGCCACCGGGTACGGCGACACCCCCGCCGAGGTGGCGCTGATCAGCGCTCCCCCCGAACTGCTCACCGGCTACCACGACGCCGTGCACGCGCGCACGGTCCGGTTCGTGGCCGCGCTGGACGACCGGGACCTCGACGCGATCGTCGACACGAACTGGGACCCGCCGGTCACCATGGGCGTACGCCTGGTCAGTGTGATCGCCGACGACCTCCAGCACGCGGGCCAGGCCGCTTTCGTCCGCGGCATCCTCTCCCGCGCTCCCGCCGACCGGACGGATCCGGCGGCGACCCGCTGACCCCGCTCCGGCCACCGGGCCGGACGCGCCGATCAGTCGCGCAGCGCCTGCTCCCGCAGCCAGCCGAGGGTGCGCGAGAGTATCCGGGAGATGTGCATCTGCGACACTCCCAGTTCCTCCGCGATCTGCGACTGGGTGCGGGATTCGAAGAACCGCATCCGCAACACCTGGCGCTCCCGCTCGGACAGCTCGTCGAGCAGGGGTTCGATCGCCAGGTAGTCCTCCAGCCAGCCGTAGGACGGCTCCTCGGCGCCCAGCGATTCCACCAGCGGCAATGCCGAGCTGTCGCCGTCGTCCCCGGTGGCGGGCGCGTCCAGCGAGGAGGCCTGGTAGGCGTTACCGGCGATGAGGGCCTGGGTCACCTCCACCACATCGATCTCGAGTTCGGCGGCGATCTCCTTGGCCCGCGGCACCCGCCCCAGCCGCTGCGAGAGGATCTCGATGGTGGGGCCCAGATTGAGCTGCAGTTCCTTGACCCGCCGCGGCACCCGGACCGACCAGGTGTTGTCACGGAAATGCCGGCGCACCTCGCCCATGATGGTCGGGACGGCGAAGGACAGGAACGACGAACCACGCGCGACGTCGAAACGGTCCACCGCGTTCACCAGGCCCAGCCGGGCCACCTGGAGCAGATCGTCGTAGTTCTCACCGCGCCCGGAGAACTTCCTGGCGATGTGCTCGGCCAGCGGCAGACACCGCCGCATGATCTCCGCGCGCAGTTCCGCGCGAGCGGGGTCGCCCTCGGCGAGGGCGACCGCTTTGCCGAACAACGGCTCGATATTGTCGTAACTGTCGTGGCCGCGGTGGCGGCGCGAAGGCCCGGGATCCGCCCGTATACCTTCACGCGCCATCCGCGCCTCCTCGGAACCAGCTGAACTCGACATCGGTCGGGTAACCACCACTCGCCACGTCGTAGGGATGCTGTTCCACGCTGACCGAGCGGGTCAGCGTCCGCACGATATGCCAGCCGAATCCCTCCTGATCGCGGAGCGAGTCGACCGCCGAGATCGAGGTTACGCGCACTGTCATGCGATGCTCGTCGTAATCGAAATCGCAGGTCAGACTCGAATCGGGAACAGCTGCCGCAATCAACGACGTAGCCACCTCATCGAGGGCGAGCCGGATATCGGTCACCTCGTCCAGACCGAAATCGGCGATCAGCGATACGGTCTCGGCCAGTGCGCGCAGCATCACCAGCTGCTCCTGCCGGGCCGGAATCCGAACGCCCACCGTCGTATCCGCCGATGTCGTATACACGGAATCGGAGACACTCTCCCCCATGCGCATCACCACCTCGTTCCTACCGCCCGCGCCCCGGCGGGCGGGGGGCGCCCGCCGGGCCCCGTCGGTGCCCGTGACCGTCGGTGACGCCGCGGTTCTCTTTCCTCGGATGTCGGCCTGATTGTCACATGCGCGCATACCCCGGCCGGAATCGCCGAAACCCCGCCCAGTTCACGTGTGGTCGATCCGCTCGTGGACGGTCAGCAGCAGGTGATCGAATTCGGTACGCAGTGCAGGCGCGGCGTAGTCCACCGTGGGCAGCTCGGCGACCAACCGGCGGCCAGCTCCCGGAGTTTGGTGTCGGTCTCCTGGGAGCGCCGGATCAGCACCCGGAACGCCTGGTCGGCGCTGAGCCCGTACACCACCATCAACGCGCCCTTGGCCTGCTCGATCACCGCTCGGGCCGCGTAGAGGCCCGGCAGCGTGTCCTGCAGAGCCTCCCCGCACAACTGCGAAACGCTCCCGATCGAGTCCGGTAATTCCTCGGTGACAGCGCCGTCTTCTCGTGACACGGCTCGAGTATCGACCGTGCCCGCACGGAAAGCGACCCCGCCCCGGCCGCTCGAGC
>NZ_JBKOOL010000048.1:0-34096 GCF_046764065.1 Nocardia sp. NPDC002869 | reverse complement strand
CCGCAGTCGATCGACGGATCGCTGCGGGCGACTCGGGGCCGGCCTTCACCCGCCGCGTCGTGGGCCCGGGCCGGATATCACCGGCGCGGACGGCCTGGTGGGGCGGTGCCTCGACCACACCCCGCGAGGTGACGGCCGCGGTGGCCGATCGGCAGCCCCGGTCACTTTTGTCACAGGCCCTTGACGCATCACAGGGACGCTTCGAGACTTGGAAGTGCCACACGACACTCACTCGCGAGTGCCACCGGAGCATTTCGAAACTACGAGTTTTCGAAAGTGAGTCCGATGTCGATCGAAACCCGGGAGACCCGGCTCGAACATCGCATCGCGGAGCTGTACCGCACCGACGAGCAGTTCGCCGCTGCCCGGCCCGATCCGGCGGTCACCGAGAGAGCCGGGGAACCCGGCTTGCGCGCGTTCGAGATCGCGCGGACCGTGATGGAAGGCTACGCGGACCGGCCCGCGCTCGGGCAGCGCGCGATCGAGTACGTCACCGACGAGCGCACCGGGCGGACCGCGGCGACACTGCGGCCCGAATTCGAGACCGTCACCTATCGCGAGGTCTGGGACCGAGCCGGTGCGATCGCCGCCGCGCTGACCGCCGACGGCGTGCGCCCCGGCGATCGCGTCTGCATGCTGGGATTCACCAGTGTCGACTACACCGTGATCGATGTGGCGCTGACCCGACTGGCCGCGGTGGCCGTTCCCCTGCCGACCAGTTCGGCCACGGCCCGGTTGCTGCCCATAGTCGCCGAAACCGAGCCGGTGGTGATCGCGGCGAGTATCGACCGGCTCGCGGATGCCGTGGAACTCGCGCTCACCGGCCACCCCCCGGCCCGGCTGATCGCTTTCGACTACCACCCGCGCGACGACGACGAAAACGCGATGTGGACGGCAGCGCAGGCACGGCTGGTGGAGGCGGACGGCACGGTGGTCGCGGAAACCCTGGCCGAAGTCGTCGCCCGCGGCGCGGTGCTGCCGCCCGTGCCGGTGCCGGCGACCGTCGAGGCGGATTCGCTGGCGCTGCTGATCTACACCTCCGGAAGCACCGGGGCACCCAAGGGCGCCATGCTCACCGAACGATTGGTGGCGGACCACTGGCGGGCCGCGAGCAGTGAGAAATGGGGCCAGCGCGGGACCGAACCGGCAATAGCGCTCGGTTTCATGCCGATGAGCCACATCATGGGGCGCGCCATCCTCTACATGACGCTGGGCCGCGGCGGCACCGTCTTCTTCGCCGCCACCAGCGACCTGTCCACCCTGCTGGACGATCTGGCCCTGGTCCGCCCCACCCAGCTCTCCTTCGTACCCCGGATCTGGGAAATGCTCTTCCATCGGTTCGAGGGTGAAGTGGCTCGCCGCGGCGGCGACGGGGCCGACCGCACAACTCTGGAAGCCGAGGTGGCGGCGGATCTGCGCCGGAACCTGCTCGGCGGCCGGTATCTCGCGGCGACGACGGGTTCGGCGCCGATCTCGGCCGAGATGCGGGCATGGGTCGAGTCCTTCCTCGACATGCACGTGGTGGACGGCTACGGCGCCACCGAAACCGGCAGTATCGCCGTCGACGGCCGGGTGCGCCGACCACCGGTATCCCACTACGAACTCGTCGATGTCCCGGAGTTGGGCTACTTCCGCACCGACCGCCCGCACCCCCGAGGGGAGCTGGTGGTCCGCTCGGACACGCTGGTGCCCGGGTACTACAAGCGTCCGGAAGTGACTGCTCGCGTGTTCGACGCCGACGGCGCCTACCACACCGGAGATATCTTCGCCGAGGTCGGCCCGGATCACCTCGTGTACGTCGATCGCCGCAGCTTCGTATCGAAGCTCTCGCAGGGTGAGTTCGTGACGGTGTCGAAAGTGGAGGCCGTCTTCGCCGAGAGCCCGCTGGTCCGCCAGATCTATGTCTACGGCAACAGCACGCGGTCCTACCTCGTGGCGGTGGTGGTACCGACGGCCGCCGCGCGGGAACGAGCCGGGGACGACAGCCGCGTGCTGAAACAGTTGATCAGCGAATCGTTGCAGCAGGTCGCGAAATCCGCCGGCTTGCAGTCCTACGAGATACCGCGTGACTTCCTCCTCGAATACCAGCGGTTCACGCCGGAGAACGGCCTGCTCACCGGTATCCGCAAACTGGCCAGGCCCGCCCTCAAGGAGCACTACGGCCCGCGCTTGGAACAGCTGTACACCGAGCTGGCCGAAGCCGAGGCCGAGGAGCTGCGCGCCGTGCGCCACGGCGCCGGCGACCGGCCCACGATCGAGACGGTCGTGCGCGCCGCCGCGGCGCTGCTGGGCGCCGCCACCGGCGAGGTACGTCCGGACGCGCATTTCACCGACCTGGGCGGCGATTCCCTGTCGGCGCTGACCTTCGGACAGCTGTTGCGTGAAATCTTCGGGGTCGAGGTCCCGGTGGGTTTCCTCATCGGCCCCACCGCCGACCTCCGGGCGGTCGCCCACTACATCGACGAACAACGCGCCGGCGCCCGGCGCCCCACCTTCGCCGCGGTGCACGGTGCGGAAGCGACCGAAGTGCACGCCGGTGATCTGACCCTCGACAAATTCCTCGACGAACGCACGCTCGCGCAGGCACCCCGCCTACCCGGTCCGAGCGCGACGGTACAGACTGTCCTGCTGACCGGCGCGACCGGCTTCCTCGGGCGGTACCTGGCGCTGGAATGGCTGGAACGGATGGCCCGCGCCGGCGGAACATTGATCTGCCTGGTCCGCGCCACGGACGATACCGCGGCGCGGTCCCGGCTCGACGAAACCTTCGACTCCGGCGACCCGGGGCTCACCGCCCGCTACCGGGAACTGGCCGCCGGCCATCTCGAGGTGATCGCGGGCGACAAGGGCCGCGCCGATCTCGGGCTGGACCACGACACCTGGCAGCGGCTGGCCGATACCGTCGACGTGATCGTCGACCCCGCCGCGCTCGTCAATCACCTCCTGCCCTACAGCGAATTGTTCGGCCCCAATGTCGTGGGTACCGCCGAACTGATCCGCCTCGCGCTCACCACGAAGCAGAAGCCGTACACCTACACCTCGACCATCGCGGTGGGCGATCAGGTCGACCCCGCGAATTTCACCGAGGACGCCGATATCCGCGTGATCAGCCCGCACCGCAGCATCGACGACCGGTACGCCAACGGCTACGGGAACAGCAAATGGGCGGGCGAGGTGCTGCTGCGGGAGGCCGCCGACCTGTGCGGTCTGCCGGTGGCGGTATTCCGCTGCGATATGATCCTCGCCGATACCGGGTACGCGGGCCAGCTCAATGTCCCCGATATGTTCACCCGGTTGATGCTGAGCCTGGAGGCCACGGGTACGGCCCCCCGCTCCTTCTACGAACTCGATCCGGCCGGCCGGCCGCAGCGCGCCCACTACGACGGGCTGCCGGTCGGTTTCATCGCCGAGGCGATCGTCTCGCTCGGCGCCCGCGCGGGGACCGGGTTCCGCACCTATCACGTGATGAACCCGTACGACGACGGGATCTCGCTGGACACCTACGTCGACTGGCTGATCGAGGCCGGCCATCCCATCCAGCGGATACCCGATTACGACAGCTGGTTGCGGCGGTTCGAGACCGCGGTACGCGCGCTGCCGGAACGGCAGCGGCGGTACTCGCTGCTACCGCTGCTGGACAACTACCGGAAACCGCAGCGAGCGGTCCGCGGTTCGATCGCGCCCACCGAACGGTTCCGCGCGGCGGTGCGGCACGCGGAAATCGGCGCCGACCGGGATATCCCGCACGTGACCCCGGAGATCATCGTCAAGTACACCACCGACCTGCACCTACTGGGTCTGCTGTAACCGTGCTCCGCTGCGCTCTCGGGCTCGGTGCACCGCCGGTCGCCGCCGGCGCTGCACCGAATCGGATGTGTCATTCGCCCGGCTCCTCATCGTGGATCCGGAACTCGGGCGAGGTGCCGCTGATGGGGACGCGGTCGCTGCCGGGCTTCACCGCGTCGCCGAAGTATCGAATCCGGTAGCTGCCGGGTGTTGCGTCGGCCGGGCTGTGCCAGGTGATGGTGACCCGCGAGCTCGAGGCGGCGCCACGCGACCAGCTGAAGGTGGTCGTCCAGTCGCCGTCGTCGGCGATGAGCCGCCAGCGCTCCCCGTCGCGCCGCTGCACCATGAGATACGTGCTGCCGCGATGTAGGTCGTGGTTGGGGTACGCGCCGGCGAATTCGACGCTCACCTGCTCCCCCGCGCGATAGGCCGGCGCGGGCTCGCTGAGCACGTCGCCGAAGTCGTGCCCCACCGGTGGGAAGTCCACGGGCGGGGTTGCCTTCGCAGGCCGCTGCGCCTCCGACAGATCGGGCGCCTCGGTACCCGACGGTACCGGGCTGCCGTCGTGCATTGCGCTCGCGAGCTGCGCCGCGATCTGCTGCAGGGCCGGCAGCTCCCAGCGACCGAACAAGGTGCTCGCGCCCTCGTAGTGCTGCGCGTCGTACTCCTCAGGAGTGGTGACGTAGTGGATATAGGCGTTGCTGTATCCGGCGACCAGGACATTGGCCGGTTCGACGCCGAGGATGGCCGCCACCGTGCGCCGCAACCGCAGTCCGGCGGCGATGGTCACCTCGCCCGGGATACCGATCAGATACAGCTCGCCGATCTGGAGGAGTTGGACCGGAACGATCTCCTGCACATAGGGCCCGAGCCGATTGAGCAGTCCGCCCGGGGCCACGATCGCCTTGGGCGCCTGCGCATCCCGCAGCGACGGCGCGAACCGGTATGCCAACCGCGACAACAGATCCCAGCCAGGATTGCGTCCTTCGTGAAAGGTCTTCCAGTGGGTGGGCCCGTCGTATCCCGCGCCGGCGAAGGCGGCCGCACCACCGGCGGGCCGCCCGGTGCGGTGCTCACGCTCGTCTCCGGTGAATTCGGCGGAGACGGTCACCGCGGAGAGATCGACGTGCACCACGCGGTGATCGATGCTGCCGGCCATGCGCGGCACGTATCCCGCGGCGAGTTTCGCCGCGGCCTCGTACTGGCGCAGACCAAGGGTGCGAGTGTTCTCGAAGTCGTTGCCGGCGTCACCGGGCCTTCCGTCCAGGTTGGGCGACATATCACCGGCGTTGGTCTGCGCGAAGGCGGCGACGAAGTCGGGATCCGGGTCCGCCAGATAGTTCACGCCCTCGACCACATGCTCCCAGTGGTAGGCCGCGTACCCCTTGTTGTCGCCGCTGATCAGCGTGTTCCGGTTGCTCATCGAGGTGCCGTGGGTGGCGAACCAGTTGATGGCACCAACCGGTTCGCCCTCGCGATCGATACGCAGCAGGGTCGTCTGCGGGTCGATGGCATCGGGGAAGAATTCCTTTTCCTCCTCCGGGTTCCGGTCGAATGCCGCACGCGAGCGATTGACGCTCGCCTCGCGCAGCTCGCCGTGTACCAGGCGCAGGGTGGCCGGGGCGAGATCCTCGTGTGCTCGTTCGACCGCCTCGAGGATGCCGTCGACGATCGCCGCGAACGTTTTGGGACGGAACCCGGCCGAGCCGTTGTACAACCGGTGGTGCGAATAGCCGCCGGGCCCGCAGTGGGTGTGGGTCGCGGTGAGCATCACATTGGACTGGGTGTAGGTGTCGCCGAAGCGCTGGGCCAGCCGGCGCAGCACCTCCCGAGTGATGCTGGAGAAGATCATCGGCAGATCGTTCACGATCAGCAGCACCCGCCGGTCGACGAGCGGGTCCACGAAGACGAAGGCGCGGGAGCGCAGACGGAGGTGTATTCCGGTGGTCTTCTGGTCGGCCTTGCCGTATCCGAGCATGCCGGCCTCGGCCGGTTCTCCGGTGATGTCGGCAATGGCGCGCCCGACCAGATGGCGGTCGGTCGCATAGTTCGTTTCCGGCATCGACCTCTTCTGTCCTTGTGGATTCGGCCCGCGGCAGCGGTTCGGGTTCATTACACAGACAAACTAGCAAGGACGAAGTCGGGATTCGTATTGCGCGATCGACGGTTTCGCGATCACCGTCATCGGGAAGGGCGACCGGGGCACATACGCTACGGTTCCCGGCATCATCGACCCGTTCGTTCGCTTCTCCCGTGACAGACCATGCACGATGACCGCTTCTGCCCACCCACAGCGGCACCGGCCCGAGCCGTCGTCGGAGCCTACGGCGACCCGGGTCTCCGGCCTCTTCGCCCTCGGGCCTCCGGGACCCGAACCGCACCGCGCGGCCTCGTCGCTGCTGATCCCCTTCTACGCGGCCGGCCACGGCACCCTGCTGCTACCGCGGGACCTGCCGAAGCCGGGCCTGGTCGATCTGCCCGTGGCGGACGCGATCGTCGCCGCCACTTCGCTATCGAACATCGACAGCGGCTCGGCCGATGTCGGCGGGATCCGGTTGGATGAGCCCGTGACTGTCCACGACGTAGCCCGCCGGCTTCCACCGATCGCCGACCTGCGAAACCTGTGCCGCTCGCTGGCGATGCTCGACGCGATCCTGAGCCCCGACCGGGAAAGCCGGTACCACTTCTTCGACACCGCGTGGGGCGAAGGCGAGGAGATGGCCGCCATGAGCAATGGATCGGGAGACGAGTACTCCATCGTGTTCTCGGCGGCCGGCGTCTATATCCGCGGCTTCGGCCACGAATCGCCCATGAGCCCGTACCGCCAGGACCACGCGCCCTGGCCGGGAGTGATCGACGACGTTCCCGATGTCTTCCAGTCCTTCGCCGTGGAGCCTGCGTTCACCGACGAGGACGGCGTACCCCTCGTGACGGCCTGCCTGTGGCGGGAGGCAACCGATGATCGGTGGCACCACGGCACGATCGCTTTCCCCTCCGATCATGCCGATCCCGACGGGACGACGGACCTGTTCCATCTACTGGTCGACCGCTCACCCGGCGCGTTCCAGCGCTTCGCCGAGGACTATTACGAGGTCGCTGTGAACCTGGCAGCGGTGAGTGACGTGTACGGGTCGCGGCCGCTGGACCGGGAACTCGTGTCGTCGTTGAACGGGGAGATCACCCTGGCGGACTTGGCCCGGGACATCTCCGAAATCGGCTACCCGCGGGCCCGCTGAGAGCGACCCCGCGGGTCCCGCGGCACCCGCCGGCACCGACGGCACCGGTGGGTCCACCCCGGCACCGGCCTGCCGGTGGATCAGTCGTCGAGAATCTCGACCTGATTCTTGTAGAAGGCGACGTAGTTCTCGATCTCGGCTGCTTTGGTCTTGGGTTCGGGGTAATACCAGGCCGCGTCGGTCAGCGGCTCGGCGTTGCCGACGGTCACGGTGTAGTAGCCGGCCCGGCCCTTCCACGGACAGAACGTATGCGTATCGGTGGGCTCGAAGAACTCCTTCCGTAACGAGTCCGGCGGGAAGTAGTGATTACCTTCGACGATGACGGTGTCGTCGCTGGACGCGATCGTTACGCCGTTCACGACTGCCTTTGTCATCCCTCGATTCTGCCTCAGCTCCCCGGCACGATCGACTACGGCCGCCCGGGACGGCAGGGCTGGAGATCCCGTGCCGGAGCGCGGGCCGGCAGTGCCGTGATGCCCGCACACACCATCCTCGACTGCCCGGTTGAGCAGGGAATCGGGCGACCGTGTGTTCTCGGGCGGGCGGAAGGTCTACCGGGTTCGCGTTACGGGTGGGCGTGCTCCCGGCGCCAGGGCCGGGAGGCGGCCGATCTGCCTGCCGATGCGGGTCAGCAATTGCCGGGTCAGGTCGGGGTCACCGGCGGTATCCCTGTCGGTGTAGTCGCCGAGGGAGTAGATGGTCGTGAATCCTGCCGGGCCCCATCGGTCCGGGGTCAGCGTGTTCCGGCCGGCGACGGCGACGACCGGAACGGGGTGGGAGCGGCGAGCCAGTACTGCGGGCAGTTTGCCGTTCGCGGTCTGCTCATCGATACTTCCCTCCCCGGTGACGACCAGGTCGGCATGGGGCAGGCGCCGGTCGAACTCGAGCAGGTCGAGAAAATACTCGGCGCCCGACAGGATCGTGCCGCCGAGCAGTAACGCCGCGAATCCGATTCCACCCGCACCTCCCGCTCCGGCCGCCTTCGCGAATGCCGTCGCGTCCGGGTAGCCGCTGCGGGCGAACGCTCGGACGAGGTTGTTCAGTCCGGCGTCGAGAAACCGCACCTCATCCTCGGTGGCCCCCTTCTGCGGCCCGTACACCGCCGCAGCGCCGTCCGGTCCGAGCAAGGGATTGGTGACATCACCGGCGACCACGATCTCGACCCCGGTCGGCGGTGCCGCCCGCGACGAGTCGACGGTGTGGACGCGCCCGAGGCTTCGTCCGCACGCCCGCAGTCGTACTCCCTGCGCATCGGCGAAGGTGAAGCCGAGCGCCGCGAGCAGTCCCATCCCGCCGTCGGTACTGGCACTGCCACCGAGGGCGAGGACCAGCCGGTGCGGCCGGAACCGCAACGCCTGCGAGATGGCCTGCCCCAAACCCAGGCTGCTCGCGTCCAATGGCAGTGTGCGGCCGTTCGGCAGGGTGGTGAGGCCGCAGGTATTGGCGACCTCCACCACGGCGGTACCGTCGCCGACGGCGATCCGCCCGTATCTCGGTGTCCCCGCCGCGCCGGCCACGGTCACCGGATGCGGCGCGAAACCGGCCGCCACCGCGGCGTCGACGCTGCCGTCACCGCCGTCCGCCAGCGGCAATCTGTCACTGTCGATCCCCGCCGCCGCCAAGCCCTCCGCCAGCCGGTCGGCTACTTCGGCGGCGGAGAGGCTTCCTTTGAACTTGTCCGGGGCAACCAGAACCCTCACGCGGTCGCCTTCCTGTCGGTGAGTCGGCGGGGATCGAATATCAGTCCGCCTGCGCCACCGCGCCGAGCAGATCCCGGACCCGGTTGGCGACCGTGATGAATTCCGGCGTCTCCATCGTCGTGGCGTAGTTCCGGTGTGCGGGCAGATCGACGTCGAGCAGTTCGATGATCCGGCCCGGCCTCGGGCTCATCACGACCACCCGGTTGGCGAGGTATACGGCCTCGGCCACCGAATGGGTGACCAGCAGCACCGTGGTGCCCGTTTCCCGCCAGATCCGATGCAGTTCGACATTCATCCGTTCCCTGGTGAGCGCGTCGAGAGCGCCGAACGGCTCGTCCATCAGCAGCACTTCCGGTTCGTGCAGCAGGGCCCGGCACAGCGAAACCCGCTGCTGCATACCGCCGGAGAGTTCGTGCGGCAGGGCGTCTTCAAATCCGCTGAGCCCGGTCATCTCGATGAGACGCGCGCATTCGGCCGCGGCCGCCCGTTTGTTCATGCCGCGCATCTCGGCCTGGAGCAGGATGTTCTTGCGGACGGTCCGCCATTCCAGCAGTGCGGCGCGCTGGAATACGTAGCCGATATTGCGCTGCGGCCCACGGACGCGGGCGCCGCCGAGTTCGACACTGCCCCCGCTCGGATCGGTGAGACCGGCGACGACTTTCAGCAGCGTCGATTTGCCGCAGCCGGACGGACCGACGATCGAGACGAATTCGCCCCGGCGGATCCGCAGGTCGACATCGTGCAGTGCGGTGACTTCGCCGCGTTTGGACGCGAACCGTACGGTCAGGTCGGCGACCGCGACTGCGGTATCGGTGCCCGCGAGGGTGTCGGTGGGTGTGCTCATATCGTCACCTGCTCACGGCTTGCCGGTGGGTGTGAACTGCGCGTTCCAGTACTTGGCCGGATCCTCGGCTTTGTCGAGGAGCTTCGCACTGCTGAGGACATCGATGGTGGCGCGCCAGTTCGCTTCGGAATTGGTGCCCGGCGCCTTACCGGCGGTTTCCGGGGTGCTGAGCAGCGGGATCGTCTGCTGCCACTGCTGCAGCAGTACCTGCCGCGGCGGCAGTTGCGGATCCTTACCTTCCATCGCGGCGACCGCGGCCTCCGGATTCGCGACGGCGGCGGCGAAGGCCTCGCTCGTCGCGTCCACCATGGCCTGGACCAGCTCGGGCGAGGATTCGATGGTGGCCTCGTTCGCGATCAGCCCGTTGCTGAAGAAGTTCAGGCCCTGGTCCGAATACCGCAGGTAGCGGACCTCCCTGCCGCTCTTGTTCGCGATGGTGGGGCCCTGGTCGTGCGCGAATCCGATGAGCCCGTCGACGCGACCCGAGAGCATCGCCGACATCTTGCCCGCCGAGTCGAGGCTCTGCTGGGTCACCTGATCCGCCGGAACGCCCGCCTTGTCGAGATAGACCGGGAAGGTCGTGGTCGGCGCGTCACCCGCGGAGACGGCAATGGTCTTACCCGCCAGATCGGCCGGTGTCCGGATATTCGAATCGGCGAATACCTGCACTGCCGACGGCGTGGTCTGGAGGTAGACGCCGACGCTCTTGACCTTGACGCCTTTATCGATATTGCCGAGAACGGCGGGAGTATCGGCCCAGCCGAAGTCGGTCTGCTTCGAACCGGTGGCCTGCGTGGTTTTCGTAGAGCCCTGACCGGCCGAAATCTGCAGATCGATACCGTGCTCGGCGAATATCCCCTCTTGCACTCCGTAGTAGAACGGGGCGTGCTCGCCATAGGGATACCAGTTGAGCATCAGCGATACCGCGGTGGTCTTCCCGTCGGTGCCGGGGTCCTTCGCCTCGCTGCCGCCGCTTCCGCAGCCGGCCAGTACCAGGACCGATGCCACCGCGGCGGCGCCGATCGTCGTGAGTCTGCGAATTCCGAATTTCATGCGAGTTTCTCCAGCTGTGGCGCGAATGCGGTGGTTCGGCGTGCTCATGCCGCGCCGACGGCCGAGGCCGTGGATCGACGGGAGGCGTGCCATGGAATGAGGAACTGTTCGGCGATTTCGATGATCGCGAACAGGATGATGCCCAGTACGGACATGATGATCAGGGCGGCGAACAGCATCGCCGTGTCGATATTTCCGTTGGCCTGCAGGATCACATAGCCGAGCCCCTCGTTCGCGCCGACGAATTCGCCGACGACGGCGCCGGTGACCGCGAGAGTGGCGGCGATCTTGAGGCCGGACATCAACTGTGGCAGCGACGCCGGGAAGCGAACCTTCACGAATGTCTTCCAGTTGCTCGCGCCCATGGTGGAGGTGAGCTCGAGGATTTCGGGATCCACCGAGCGCAGCCCCGCCATCCCGGCGATGACGATCGGGAAGAACGCCATCAGTACGGCGACGAGGATTTTGGGGCTGGTGCCGAACCCGAGCCATACGATGAACAGCGGGGCGATCGCGATCTTGGGGATGACCTGCGCGAAGAGGATCAGCGGGTACATCGTTCGCTCGACACCGCGCGAGTAGATCATCACCAGTGCGACGGCTTCGCCGATCAGCGCGGCGATAACGAAGCCGACCACTGTCTCGTAGGTCGTCACCCAGGTGTTCTGGAGCAGATATGCCGAGTTGTCGGCGGCGGTGCGCCAGGTATCCGCCGGCGACGGCAGAATGTAGGGCTCGACGAGCTCGAACTCGGTGACGGCCCACCAGGCGACGAGGAGAGCCGCCACCAGGGCGAGCGGCCGCCACACGATTGACCACAGAGCGGAGGGGGAGGGAAGCTTCCGGCGCCGCGTGTGGACGGGTTGCGCGGCTTTCGGTGGGGAGGAACCGGCCTCGACGGACGTGACTACCGCCATCTGGAGTCCTAAAGCTAGTAGTGGAGCGGGGTTCGCACTACACCCGCCGGGAATGCGCTTTCCGAAGCTGTCTCCGAGGCTAGTGTGACCGGACCCACAGTGTCAAGGGTTCGTAATTTGCCCAGTTCAGACGGGCCGGGGAATGCTGCTGTCGCGCAGGATCACACATCCGGGCACGAATTCGTGGACTTGCGCCGCCGTCGCGGCGTCGTCGAGCGCGAGCCGGACGGCACGCTCGCCGATCTCCACCAGCGGCAGCGCCACCGTCGACAGACCGGGCACATGGTCACGCAGCGTCGGGATATCGTCGAACCCGGCGACGCAGACATCATCGGGGACCGCCAGGCCCAGCTCACGCCACGCCGCGATCGCCCCGATCGCCATCACATCACTCACCGCGAAAACACAGGGCGCGGCGTTGCCGGACCGCCCCGGGCACAGATCCAACGCGGCGGAAAGTCGACGGGCGGCGCCGGCACCGCCGTCTCGGGAGAAGTCCCCCGCGATCTCCACCAGCGGCGTCACCCCCCGCGTCGCGAGCGCCTCGACGAACCCGTTGCGCCGGTCGACAGCGGTCCGGATATTGCCCGGACCGCCGATGACGGCGAAATCCCGGTGCCCCTGCGCGAGGAGCGCATACGCCAATTCCGCTGACGCCGTGTGGTTTTCGGGTTCCACTGCGGCACCGAAGGACAGTGGCTGGCCTATCACGACAACCTTGCCGCTGTTGTCCAGATACCGTGCGCATTCCTTCTCGAGATCGCGGTCGAGATCCCCGCTCTGGCGTGAACCCGCCAGGATGATCGCGTCGGCACGGTGCGAGATGAAGGTGCTCACGGATTCGCGTTCGATATCGAAATCGCGTTGCGTACTGGCCAGCAGGACGAGTTTGCCCGCCCGGCGTGCGGCCGCTTGGACGCCCTGCACGATCGAGGAGAAGTAGGGGTCGGCGATATCGTGCACGACGAGTCCGATGAGCCCGGTCGAAGCCCGCGCGAGGGCCTGGGCCTGGGCATTTGCCACATAACCCAGTTCGGCGGCGGCGGCGCGCACCCGGTCGGCGACACCTTCGCCGGGCACCCGCGACGAACCGTTGAGCACCCGGGAGGCGGTCGCCAGGGAGACGCCCGCCCGGGTCGCGACATCTTGCAATCTCACAGCCGCCATGGCCAGGTGCCTCGTTCTCTCGTCGGGCGTGGGGTTGACCGGACTTCGGGACTAGCATAGCTTGGAAAGCGCATTCCGACGCTGACTCGTCCACTCGACGTATGCGGGTCCCTCCGTACCGTCCACGACCCATTCTGCGGTCGTCAGCCACGCAAATCAGAAGAGGCACAACCAATGCCCGATTCCACTGCCCCGCGCACGCTCCGCATCGCCATGAACGGCGTCACCGGTCGCATGGGCTACCGCCAGCACCTGATGCGATCGATCCTGCCGATCCGCGACGGCGGTGGGCTGCTGCTCCCGGACGGCACCCGCGTCCTGGTGGAGCCGGTCCTGGTCGGCCGCAATGCCGCCAAGCTCGCCGAGCTCGCCGAACAGCACGGCATCGCCGAATGGAGCACCGACGCCGCCGCCGTCATCGCCGATCCGTCCATCGATATCTACTTCGACGCGCAGGTCACCTCCCGTCGCGCCGAGGCGCTCGCGGCGGCGATGAAGGCGGGTAAACACGTTTTCACCGAGAAGCCGACCGCGGAAACGCTGACCGAGGCCGTCGAACTCGCCCGGGTCGCGGCGGACGCCGGCGTCACCGCGGGAGTCGTGCACGACAAGCTCTACCTGCCCGGCCTGGTGAAATTGCGCAGGCTCGTCGACGAAGGCTTCTTCGGCCGGATCCTGTCGCTACGCGGCGAATTCGGGTACTGGGTCTTCGAAGGCGACGGCCAACCCGCCCAGCGACCCAGCTGGAACTACCGGGCCGAAGACGGCGGCGGCATCGTCGTGGACATGTTCTGCCACTGGAACTACGTGCTCGAGGGCCTGCTCGGCAAGGTCGAGGCGGTCACCGCGAAGGCGACAACCCATATCCCCACCCGATGGGACGAACAGGGGAAGCCGTATCCCGCCACCGCCGACGATGCCGCCTACGGAATCTTCGAGATGGAGAACGGCGTCGTCGCGCAGATCAACTCGTCATGGGCGGTGCGCGTGTACCGCGATGAGCTCGTCGAGTTCCAGATCGACGGCACGCACGGCTCTGCCGTCGCCGGCCTGCGCAAATGTGTCGCCCAGCATCGCTCGCACACGCCCAAGCCGGTGTGGAATCCGGACCTCCCGGTCACCGAGCCGTTCCGTGATCAATGGCTGGAAGTCCCCGCGAACGCCGATCTGGACAACGGGTTCAAGTTGCAGTGGGAGGAGTTCCTCACCGACGTCGTGAACCGACGACCGCACCGCTACGGGTTGCTCTCCGCCGCCCGCGGTGTTCAGCTGGCCGAACTGGGGCTGCGCAGCTCGGCCGAAGGCCGCCGGATCGAGATTCCGGAGGTCACGCTGTGACCGTGACATCCACGGGTGTGTCGGTCCTACTGCCCACGGACGGCCGGCTCGAACCGTACGTTCTCGGTACACCGGGCACCTGGACGCGGCCGGCGCGACCGATCACCTCGCGCGTGGCTTTCGCTGCCGCGCATGTGATTCCGCGGGTGACCGGCGACAACACACCGGGTGCGCCCGCGGCCGTCGACTGGGACGCGACGCTGGCCTACCGGCACGAGCTGTGGTCCTACGGGCTCGGGGTCGCCGATGCCATGGATACCGCACAGCGCGGAATGGGTCTCGACTGGCCGGCGAGCGCGGAATTGATCCGGCGCTCCGGCACCGAGGCGGCCGCGGTCGGTGGCAGGCTCGCCTGCGGAGCCGGAACCGATCAGCTCGACCTCGCCGGACTCCCCTCCGGATCGGCCGGCCTCGCCAGGATCGTCGATGCCTATCGCGAGCAGATCGACGTGGTGACCGACGCCGGAGCTCAGGTCATCCTGATGGCCTCGCGGGCACTCGCACAGGTCGCCCGTTCGGCCGCGGACTATCTCTTCGTCTACGAGAAGTTGCTGGCCGGTGTGGATCGGCCGGTGATCCTGCACTGGCTCGGCACCATGTTCGATCCCGCGCTGCACGGATATTGGGGCAGCGCCGATATCGAGACCGCCACCGAGACCTTCCGCACGCTCATCGAGAACAACCGGTCGAAGATCGACGGAGTCAAGGTCTCGCTGCTCGACGCGGCACACGAGGTCGCACTGCGCCGCGCGCTGCCCGACGGGGTACGGCTGTACACGGGCGACGATTTCAACTATCCCGAGCTGATCATCGGCGATGCGCAGGGGCATTCGGATGCACTACTGGGTATCTTCGCCGCGATCTACCCCGCCGCGTCCACCGCGCTACAGGAACTCGACAACGGCAATGTGACGCGTGCGTCGGAGATCCTCGGCGCCACCCAGGCACTCGGCCGGCACATCTTCGCCGCGCCGACCTACTACTACAAGACGGGTATCGCGTTCTTGTCGTGGCTCAACGGCAAGCAACCGGGTTTCTCGATGGTGGCGGGACTGTCCACGGGCCGATCGGTACCTCATCTGGCCGAATTGTTCCGGCTCGCGGACAAGGCCGGCTTGCTGTCGGACCCGGAACTGGCCGCGCACCGGATGCGGGTCTACCTCGAACTGAACGGATCGTTCTCATGACATCGGTTGCGGCCCGGCACACGCCATTCGATCCGGCCGACCCCTATCGGTCGCTGTCACTGAATACGGCGACGACGAAACGGTGGACCCTCACCGAGGCGGTGGACGGCGCTGCCCGGGCGGGACTCGGCGCGGTCGGGCTGTGGCGCGATCGGGTCGACGAAATCGGTGCCGCCGCGGCGGCGAAGATCGTCGCCGATGCGGGATTGCGTGTCTCCAGTCTGTGCCGTGGCGGCTTCCTGACCGAGCCGGGTGACGGGCAGGCGGCACTCGACGACAACCGCCGTGCCATCGACGACGCGGCGACACTGGCCACGCGGGAACTGGTGATGGTGGTCGGTGGCATACCGGACCGGGACCTCGTCGCCGCGCGGGCGCGGGTGGACGAGCGGCTCGCCCGGCTGGTCCCGTATGCGGCCGAGCGCGGTGTCCGCCTCGCTCTGGAACCGCTGCACCCGATGTTCTGTGCCGACCGTGCGGTGATCTCCACCCTGGCGCAGGCATTATCGATGGCCCAACCGTTTCCGGCGGAGACCGTGGGCGTCGTGGTCGACACCTTCCATATCTGGTGGGATCCGACGGTGGAAGAGCAGATCGCACAGGCCGGTGCCGCCGGACGGATCAGCTCGTATCAGGTGTGTGACTGGCTGAACCCGATGACCGCCGACCCGCTCCTGTCGCGCGGCATGATGGGCGACGGCGTCATCGATTTCGCGACCATCGGGCAGTGGGTTCGCGCCGCCGGTTACCGCGGCGACGTCGAGGTCGAAATCTTCAATGCCGCACTATGGGCGGCCGACGGCCACGAAGTGATCGAGACGATGAAGCAGCGCTACCGAGATCTGGTCCTCCCGTCCCTCGTGGACTGACCGAGACAGGGCTGCCGGCCCAGGACCACAGCCCTGGGCCGGACCGGCCGATCGGCTCGCCATGACGGGCGGAGTGCGCCCCGGTTCAGCCCGCCAGTTTCGTTCGCAGCGCCGCGAGGGTAGCGTCGTCGGCGCCGAGCCCGCTTTTGACGAAGTCGTCCATCGAGCCGAACGACTGCCGTACCTGATCGAACGCGGCGTCCAGGAAATCGCGCTGGACACCGAGCACGGGCTCCCACAGCGCCGGATCCTCGACCAGGCCCTGCTGCACCAGCGCATCCATCAGTGCGTTGTTCCCGGCGGCCAGATTGTCGTTCGAGTGCAGATAGTCCTGATAGATCTGTCCGTCGGGTACGCCGAGCACGGACATCAGTATCGCGGTCATCCACCCGGTGCGGTCCTTGCCGGCGGTGCAGTGATACAGCACCGCGCCCGGTTCCGTGGCGATATCGCGCAGCGCCGCCGCGAACCGGGTGCGGGAGACCGGGTCGGTGACGAGCCAGCGGTAGTAATTCCGCATATACTCGGCACCCTTACCGTCGCCGAGTGCTGCCCGCTGCGCCTCGGGGCCGCCGGCGATCAACTGGTTCATCATCACGTAGAGATCGTTCTGCGCGTCGTACACCGGATATTCGGTGCGCTGCACCCCCGCCGGAAGGCGATCCGGCCCTTGGGACACTTCGGTCGGACTACGGAAGTCGATCACCCGGGTGATACCCAGATCCACCAGTTTCTGCTGTTCACCGGAATCCAATTTCGCGAGGGCGTCGGCGCGGTAGACAACACCGAACCGCACCTTGTTCCCGCCCCGTATCGGGTAGCCGCCGATATCGCGGGCATTGGGCGCATGCGGCAAACCCAGCGCCCGGTCCGCCTTCCCAGGCGCCTCCAGCACGGGAACGGCCGGACCGGCCAGAGCCGGGGCGGTCGTGAGAGGTAGAACACCGACGAGGACAGCGGCGGAAGCGGCCAAAACACCTCGGGCGGTATGTGAAAACGTCACCGGGTATTCCTTTCGAGCGTGAGCCGAGCCGGTCCGAAGGGTTCCGGCAACGAACGGGCGCAGCACACCGTCCCGGTCCGCCGGAACGAACGCGACGCGCCCGGTCACGGCCGGGACGGTGGTGCGCCTCACACCGTAGGGACACTCGACGGACCAGGATCCCGGTCTTCCCGATCAATGGGCAGGTTCGACGCGAACCGATTCCCGGAAGCTCCGGCCTTTCCGCCACCGGCCGGTCCGGGGCCCGTTCGCGCGCTCGGTTACCCGACGTTCAGATCATCGCCCCGCTCGACGACGCGGAATACCGCGATGCGCTCCGCGCTGGCGGCCACATCGTCGGGTGCCGGACTCGGCGACAACCCGTTGTCGGCGTAGCGCTTCCCGACACTGGCCGGGCTCTGCTCGACCAACTGACGCAGCACCGGGCGGCGGCTCTCGACCGGTAGCTCCACCAGTCGCGCCTGCGTCGAGCCACGACCGCGGGTCAGGGTGACCTGTTCGGCCGCCCGCGCATTCGCGCGGAGTTGTCCGCGTCGATCGGGGTCGCCATACCGACGATGCCGAAGACGCCGCCGGGACCGGCATTCGGCGCGTACGGGATCTCCAGGTCGACGTAGTCCATGGATCCGCGCACGTACTCGACCCAGTCGAAGTTCACGCCGACCTGATCGGTCTTCTCGAAGAAGAAGCCGCGGTCGGTCTCCCGGATCCGGAAGCGCGCCCAGGTGTCGCCGCCGAACATCGAACCGTGATCGAGCCGGACAGCTTGGTCTCGTAGGGGCTGATCGGTCCGGGGTGTGTCTGATTGGGCTCGAGGTAGTGCTCGGTGCTGTCAGGCATTGGTTTTCTCCTGTTGCTGCGATGCGATGGCATCGAGACCTTCGGCGATGACGGTGAACGCGGTGAGCCATTGGCTGGCTCACCACCGACCTCTCGGCCTACTCGCCCACAACTCTCAACCTGAAGACCCGACTCCACACCCGCCCGGTCGGCGAGCGTCCCTTCATCGAGCTCGAACCCACCGACCACCCCCTCGCCGTCGAACAACGCACCGGCATAACCCGGGACCGGGTACACGAAATCGCCGAGGCGATGCTGCACACCACGCACCACAGCAAGCAGCAATGAGGGACGATGCGCGAGCGCCGCTACCCCCTCGGCCGGCGGAACGCCTGAGTCGCCGGGCCCGGTATTTTCTCGAAGCACACGCGGTGCGTGTTCCCCACCGGGATCTCCGCCGCTGTCGGGACATATGGCTCGAGCACGGGATACCCGCGGCGGAGATCGACCGGGCAGTGGCCTTCCAGGACGCCTGGGGCGGCACCGCCCTCCCCCCGGCCCCCGTCTACGAGGGCGGCCCCCGCGTGCTGGACGCCGATGCTCCCGAGGCCGCCGCGGAGGGGTGGTGCTTTCGGGTCGGCGACTGCCGCGTGTCCATGGCCTACGGATTCGTGATCGGGGCCGGAGGCGAATTCGGAATCGACGCCGAGCGTTGGACACCTCTGCATGCCGGCCCGCAGGGATGGGTGGAAGCCCTGGCACTGGCCCACCACGCCGGTCGCTGGGCCCGAACCGTCACGAAGATCAAGGGCGACGCGGTCGAACAGCTGGATCTCGACGGCTTCGAACCGGTACCCGAAGTGCAGGGACTCACCGACACCTGGTGGCGCGGCGAGGATTCCCTCATCGCCGTCTACGGCGGTGAAGCCGTCGGCTTCGCCGCCCCGCACTGCCGGGAGGCACATATCTACGGCGGACTCGACGCGTGGGGCCTCGACGGCCACCGACTCGGGGCGATATCCGGCTACTCGGCGCCGCGACCGGTGAAGTCGAAGGATCCGCCGTCGATGCCCCAGGAGATGACCCGCTCGGGGTGAATTCGGATGATCGCACGTTCCTGGGTCGGGAACGGTGGCTCTTCGTCATCGAGCGCTTCGGCCGTGCCGCGCACCTCGATGCCGCGAATCACATAAGGCTCCAGCGAAACCTGCTGGTCGATGACGAACGACACCCGGCTACCCGCCTCGATATTCCGGAACTTTCGACTGGCACGCATCCGCATGCCCCCGATGTCGATCGTGCCGTCGGCGTTCACCCGGTAGCCGGTCGGGTTGTTCTGCACCACGCCGTCGGGCGACACCGTGGCCAGCCGTCCGATCCCGGCCTCCGCGAGGAACTGCTGTTCATTACTGGTGAAGGACAGGTCGATTACTCCTCGGTGAACCCGGTATGGGGTGTGCCCCGGCAATCAGCCGGAAGTTGCCGGATGCGGGAAAACGAAGCTGTTGCCCGCCGCGTCCGGCGCATCTCGCGTCGATGGTTCTAGCATCGCTAGGAACTAGAGCAAAAGTACCATTCGTTCACCACCCTGTCCAGCGGCGCTAGGTTTCAGATTGTCCCCGCGAGGCGCTGCTCTAAATAGCAAGCCGCACAAGCGGTTCCGACCCAGCGGACGCCGACCCCCGCCGGCTCCGCCAGCGCTGCCGCCACTCATCAACCGGGGCTGCGGGCAGCTCGACAGCCGCGCGGCGCCGTCGACTGTCACCAGCAGGTCGGTGGCCGTGTACTGGCTGTGTTCCCCTGCCCTCGGGTGAGGGCTCGTGATGCCGGTGGAGGTTCGGGGTCCTTCGCCATCCAACTCGCCGAACGGCTCGGCGCGCACGTGACCGGGGTCGACAACGGCGAGAAGCTCGACTTCATGCGGTCCGTCGGTTACACGTCCGGTTGCTGATCCGCTTCGAGTGCGGTTCGACCCCGATGATCAGCACTGCCCGGTCGGATTTCGGTGTTCGAGCCTTCGAAATGTGTGGCGTACGGACCATTTGATTCGGCACCGCCTAAGGTCTCACTCGGTCCGCCCATCAGGGGTAGCTGAGTGGAGGGGTTCGAAATGAAGTTCGAGAAGACGACTGCCGCCGTTTTCATGACCATCTCGGCCGTGGGTATCACCGCGGCAACCGCCCACGCAGAGCCTGCTGTAACGAAGCAGCCGACGCCGTGACCGTGGGGGACACCACTTCCGGTGTCGATCACGGGATCAACTACCGGATCACCGTTTCGCCGGTCGACGGGGTCGTTGTCGCCACCGTCGAGAATGGCAGGTTCGGGCCGGCACAGAACGGTGCGGTGGTGCTCGAAACCGGCGACGGCGCGGCGTCGGCCGAAGTGCCACAGTGGTACGCCGCGGACGGCCGTTCGATATCGATTGCGCAGCACATCGGTGCGGATGGCCACACCCTGACACTGACACCGGCCACGACGGCAGACGATAACGCGCGGGTGCAGGACATCAGCTCCTACAGCCGACTCGCGGAGCAGATCGACAAGAACCTGCCCGGCGTCGTCGGCGGTGCCATTGTGGGCGGCATCCTCGGGGCATGCCTGTTCCTGATCTGGGGGATCAGCATTCCCGTGGGTGTGCTGATCGGTGGGACAGTCGGCGGATACGTCATGGGCGGCCCGGAGTTCCTCGACGCGGTACAGGCGTTCGCCACCGGCCGGCCGTGATCACGGGCAGGTGGGACAACGGCCGACCGGTCGCGCACGATCCGGCGGCGGCTGTCCCTGGTGGCGCGTACCCGGAACCGGAGCCGACGGCGTGCCCCCGGTCCCTGCGTAGGGCTCGTCGGGCTAAATCGTCAGCGGCGGGGATTCGGGAAACTCCACCGGCAGTGCGGTCAGCGCACGCTGGAAAGGCCCGGGGCGCCAGGTGAGCTCCTCGGCCGGTACGGCGAGACGCAGTTCGGGTAGTGCGTCGAGCAGCTGGTCGATGGCCTCCTGCGCCACCAGGTAGGCCACCTCTTTCGCCGGGCACATATGCGCTCCGATGCTCCATGCGAGGTGGGCACGGTTGTCGGTATACGCCCCGGTATCGATGGCCGGATCGTTGTTGCACGCGGCGAGGCTGATCATCACCGGTTGATGAGCGGGCAACCAGACGCCGTCGATCAGCACCGGCTGGCGGGGGAAGGAGATCGCGTAGTTCGCCACCGGCGGGTCGGTGAACAGCACCTCGTCCACGGCGTCCCGGGTCGACAGGCTCCCGCCGAGGACGCCGCCCGCGAAACGCTCGTCGGTGAGTATCAGCCGGAGCGAATTGACGATCAGGTTCTGCAGCGGTTCGATCCCTGCGCCGAAGAAGCTGTAAACGTTGTGCAGCATCTCCTCGTCGTCGAGGTTCGCCGGGTCGTTCACCATCCGGGTGACGATGTCCTGACCGGGCTCGGCCTTTTTGAGGTTGACCAGATCGGCCATGGCCTGCTCCAACATGGCGTTGCCCTCGGCGGCGGCCGCTGTCGATCCTTCGATCATTGTGGCCATTCCTGCCGCCGCGCGTCGACTGATGTCGGCCGGACAGCCCAGTATGTCGTTGAGGAGCGCGAAGGTCAGCGGGAACGCGTACTGCCCGATGAGTTCCGCCGAACCGGTGGTGCAAAAAGCGTTGATGAGCGGCACCGCGATCTTTTCCACTCGGCTGTGCAGCGAGTAGAGATCGACCCCGTTCACCCCGGCAACGGTTGCCTGCCGGTAACGGGCGTGCACGGGGCCGGAGTTCCGCACAGCCGACGGACGCCATTCCAGTAGGGGAAGAACGGGGCAATCGCGCGGGATATCCCGCTGCCAGATACGCGAATCCGCCGGGAAGTGCTCAGGGTCGTTGAGGATGCGCACCGCGGTGTGGTAGCCGACGACGAGTGTCGCCGGGACGCCGGGAGCCAGCTCGACCGGCACCAACGCGCCGTACCGGCGGCGCATTTCGCGATAGGCGCGGTGCGGTGCCTGGGCGATCTCCTCGGCGTAGAACGGAACCCGGGGCCCGTCGGCGCTCTGTGGTGATCCGTGGATGAGCGGAAGTGCGGTGGACTGAGCCTCGGGCGGCGGATACAACTGTGTCACTCCATATGTGCAGACGGATGCGGCGCCTGGAGGCAGCTCTGCCGACGCCACCGGAACGCCCGAGGCGAGACTACTCGAGGGCGGCGCCCGATCCGAACCGACCGCCGGGCATCGACCACTTCGTATCCGATCTGCAATGCGCGGTTTCGCGCTCGCCCACAGGTATTGCCGCAGGCTTGCCGTGCGTATTCGAACCGATCGTCGAACAGGCCCTCTTCGTCCCGCTCGCTCTCATCGGAGCGCCACTGCCCGGCCGCCCGCCGGCACCGAGGGTTCGCCAGATGTCAGGGAGGCACCGACGCTCGAATCACTCGGCCGCTGCGGGTTCATCGGCAATGTCCGGTCGCATGGCTTTGAGGAAAACCTCGACGAGGGCGTCGGCGTATTCGGTGGTCAGCGGGCCGGACCGGAGCAGCCATCGCTGGTAGAGGGGTGCGTAGAGCAATTCGAGGGCCAAATCGAGGTCGGCGCCGACGTCGAGTTGCCCGGCCCGTTGCGCGCTGCGTAGCCGGTCCTTCTTGGCCTCGTCCACGGGACCGGCCAGCTTGGCGTGGTACTGGGCGGCGAGGGCGGGATCGTTGATGATCTCGGTGTTGAGCGCGCGGATCGGTCCCTCGAACGCGGGATCGGCGAATTCGGCCACCGTCGCCCGCATCACGGTCTGGAGGTCGGCTTCCAGGTCGCCGGTGTCGGGCAGTGCCATGCTCTGGTCCGGCCCCTCTTCGCTCAGCGCCAGGAAGGCGTCGAGGACCACCGCGCCTTTGGAGGGCCACCAGCGGTAGATGGTCTGTTTGCCCACGCCGGCCCGGGCCGCGATGGCCTCGACGGAAAGCTTCGCATATCCCAACTCGGAGACCAGCTCACGGGCCGCGGCGAGGATGGCCTGCCGGGAGCGCTCACTTCGGCGTGCGGGGTCGGGTTGTTTGACCATTGTCAGAGCGTAACACCTAGACGAGACGATACGAGTCGTCTTGATAAGGCGAATGGTACGACCCACCGGAGGCGCGCGGCCCGTATGCCGTCAGGGTACGGCGGCCACAGGGCGTAGGCAGCTGTCCGGGGGGTCGACGAGAAAACAGGGTGCCGCGCCGCGCGTGGGTCGATAGTCCCCGGGCACACCACCTTCCGCGATTGTCCGGGTGTACGTGCCGACAGCGTCGGTCGGGCGGCGAGTGAGGCTCGGGTCGGTGGTGGTGTCGACGGTGTAGAGGCCGAACCGGGGTCGGAAGCTCCCCCATTCGTAGTTGTCGGTGAGACTCCAATAGTTGTAGCCCATCACGTTCATACCGTCGGCCTTCGCGCGCTGGATCCAGTAGACGGCGTCCTGGAGATGGGCGCTGCGGGTGAAGCCGTCGGCGCGTGGATGTCCGTTGTCGGTGGCCATACCGTTCTCGACGATGTAGAGAGGTTTACCCGGGAAGCGGTCGGCATAGTGCCGGAGGGCGAAGTAGATCCCTTCCGGACGGATCGGAAGCTCCCAGATCGACGGTCCGGGCGGGACCGCGGATCCGACGGCGCCGCCCAGGTACTCGATGATCGTCCGCGCCGCGTCGTAGCCCCAGTAGTAGTCGATTCCGACATAGTCGAGGCGGGCGGCGATACGGTCGACGAGGGCGCCGTTGATCCGGTCCTCCGCACCGGCGACATAGCCGACATTGCCGGTCACCTGAGCATTCGGCCGGACGTGATGGATATGGTCGTAGATACTGTTGTGCGCCTGGGCGATCCGGTCCAGCATCTGCGGGGCGTCGGCGTTGCCGCGGCCGGCCTCATGGGCGATATAGGCGACGGGTTCGTTCACGGTGACCCACAGCGGGTCGCGGGCGGCATAACGGTCGACGACGGCACGCATATTCGCCAGCCAGTCCTCGACGATGGTCGGGCTGCGCCAGCCCCCCCGGTCGGCGATCCAACCCGGATACACCCAGTGGTCGAGGGTGATCATGGGTCGCATACCGGCCCGGGCGATGCTCGCGATCACCGCGTCGTAGAAGCGGAAAGCCTGCTCGTCCCAGACCCCCGGTGCCGGCTGCAGGCGTGCCCATTCGACCCCGATCCGGAACACTCGGACGCCCAGGTCCGCGGCGAGGCGGATATCGGATTCGAAGCGGTCGTAGAAATCCACCGAGTTTCCGAGGCGGTCATAGGTGGGGTTCGCCGCGATATACCGATTCCAGTTGCTGTCGGGTGCATGACCTTCGGCCTGGAACCCGGAGGATGCCACACCCCAGAGGAACCCGCCGTCCAATCGTGGTAGCCCGGCGGAAGGTTGCGGCGCGGCAGCGGCGTGCGCACAGAACAATACGGTCGAAACGAGAACCGTGAGCGAAGCTACCCAGTACCGACGGAGCCGTGGACGCATCGCATCAGGGTACTGCCGGCGCGCACCGGCTCGGCACAGAAACGCCGATCCCGCGGACGACGCCGGTCACGACACGGGTAGGTGGACGGTCTGGCCCGGCTGCCGCTGCGTAACCGCGCTTTCGACGCCGCGGTGCGGCGACTGCTCACCGTCGTCGATCGCATCATCGCGGAGTACCGGACCCAGCAGGAGGATCACCACGATCTCGTCTCGATGCTCATCGCGGCCCGATTCGACGACGGCACCGGGCTCAGCGACCAGGCGACCCGGGACGAAATCATGACGATGTTCGCGGCAGGTTACGAAACCGTCTCGAATACTTTGGCTTTCGCATTCCACGAACTCGGGAAGCGTCGGGATATCCTCGACCGTTTGGAGCGTGACGTGACCGAGGTCCTCGGTGACGGGCCGGTACGCGGGGACAATATCCGTGATCTCGTCTTCACCGAAAAGGTCGTCACCGAAACGCTGCGCCGCTACTGTCCGCCCTGGCTCGGCATGCGGGAGACAACGGCGGAAATCGAACTCGGCGGCGTTACCATCCCCGCGGGGGCAACGATCATCTACTTCAACTACGCGCTGCACAACGACCCGAACTATTTCGCGGACCCGGCGACCTTCGACCCGGATCGGTGGACCCCGGAATACCGAAAGAAGGTGACCCGCAGCGGGGCGTTCCGGCCTTTCGGCATCGGCAATCGCAATTGTATCGGCGAGCCTTTCGCCTGGCTGGAGGCGACGGCGATTCTGGCGACGGTGGTCGCACGGGTCCGGCTGGAGCCGGTGCCCGGAATGGCAGTGCGCGAGATCGCGGCGGCCACTGTACAGCTCGACCGGTTGCCGATGATCGCGCACCCGCACGTGCCCGCTGGACAGCCCCGTTCGATCGTCACCTGAGCGGGGCGGTTCGCCGCTGACCCGATTCTGCGTCTCGGCTCGAGTCACTGCTCGGACAGGAACCCGAGGAGCTCGGTGGCAGGAGCGGCTATCGGGCATCCTGCCCGCGGATCAACGTCTCGAGGGTCGCGGTGAGGTGCGCGATGTGGCGTGGGTCGCTCCAGGAACTCGCGATCCTCGCCCGCATCACACCGCGACCCCGCGCCACGGCCGGGCCACAGACGGCCGCGGATCGGGAAGCAGCGGTGAACTATCGGTCATTGCGACGCGGGCGGGATGCTCTGCTCGTACTGGAAGACGTTGCCGGGGTCGTACTTCGCTTTGATCCTGCGCAGCCGCTCGAAACCCTCCCTCCCCCAGTAAGCGGTTTCCCACTGCTGCATTCCGACATTGGGCACGTTGACGTAGGCGCCATCCGCATACGGCCGCAATGCCTGGCTGAACTCAGCGGTCCAGGCCTGGGCCTGCGAGGTCAGCGGGTCGTCGACGCCCGGCTGTGTTGAACGAGTCCCCCAGCCTGCGCCGATCTCGCCGTAGAAAAGCGCGTCGCGATGCGCGAACGCCGTGCCGCCGGGGGGCTCCCTCCGGATCGCCCCACCGAAGGCATCGACGAAGTAGTTGCTCTGCTCTGTAGGAGCGTTTCCCATGAAGTCGCCGATGATGTCGATCGCCTTCTCCGGGAACCGCTCTTTGACGAACTGCGAGAAGAACTTCCAGTTCGCGGGCTCTTGCTCGAGCGGGAGCTGGGCTCCCGCGAAGATGTCGCCCCAGTTACCGACCTGCACCGCGATATCGGGCGCGCCGGCCGACAGGATCGGGGCCAGCATCTCTGTGGCCTGCGCCGGTGCCCCCTCCACAAGCCATGCGGACAGCAGGATCTGAGACCTGTGGACCTCGAGCTCGGATCCCAGACGGCTGTCGGCGGACGGTACCGTGCGCTGCCACGCCTCGAAGACCCGGTGCAGGTCACCGAGTCCGTCCCAGGTCGCCTGCACAGAGACGAGAGACGCGAGCGGATACGCCTGGTAGGTGAGTTGCGTGACGATTCCGAAGTTACCGTTTCCCGCCCCGCGCAGCGCCCAGAGCAGGTCCGAGTGGTGCTCCGAGTCCACGGTGACCACCTCGGCACAGTCGTGACCAGACGGGACGACAACTTCGGCGGCCATCAGGCTGTCGCAGGCCATGCCGAGCCAGCGGTTGAGGGGTCCGAGGCCACCGCCGAGCGTCGCACCGCATACGCTGACGCTGCCCTCACTTCCGGTCGTGACCGCAAGGTTCTGCTTCGCGAGCGTCGTCACCGCTTCCCACTGGGTCAGCCCGGCGCCGACCGTCACGATCCGAGCGCCGGGGTCTATCCGGACCGACTTCAATCGGCTGACATCGATCACGATGCCGTTGTCGACGTTCGACCAGCCTTCGAGGGCGTGGCGGCCGCTGCGCACCCGCAACGCGACGTCGTGCTGCCGCGCCCAGGTGAGGGCGTTCACCACGTCCTGGGTTTCCTGTGCGAAGACGACGGCCAGCGGATAGTGGGAGAAGAGCTGGTCCCAGCCGAGTCGCGCGTCCGTGTACGCATCGTCGGCGGGGCCGACGATGCGGCCGGTCAGCGTCGCGGGCGGGCATTCCGAGCTATCAGCCGGGCCGCCCGTGACCACAACTCCCGGGGCGCTCGTGCTCGTAGCATCCGGCGTGTCCGCGGCCGCGAGGCCCGCAACACCGATCGCTCCGACTCCGGCGGCGGCCGATGTCCTGAGCAGGTCACGACGAGAAAGTTCGTGCACGGTCGAATCCTCTCGATCGGGCTACGCAGTGCCCGGCCGCCGAGGACCTCTCACCCGCCGGCCGCCGGGCAATCCTTTGTGTGTGGTCGACCCACGCGCCTTCCGGCGATCGGTCGACGCACAGCACATGTTCCCGCAATGACAACCACAGGTCGTTGCTATAAGGCCGGTGATCGGTCTCGGTACGGTAAACACATGCCGGATACCTCCGCCGTGTCTCGCGGCGGCCGTCCACGTGACGGCCGCGTAGACGCTGCACTGCTCGAAGCCGCCGCACAACTGATCGCCGAACGCGGTTACGGCGCACTCACCCTCCAGGCCGTTGCCGACACGGCAGGGTCGAGCAGGCCCGCACTCTACCGCCGGTACAGCTCCCGTGCCGACCTCGTCGTCTCGGTACTGATCGAACGGTACGGACTACAACCCGGCAGCGAGGACCTCGGCGGGATCGAGGCGGAGTTGCTCGCCATCCAGCAACATCAGCGTGAACTGTTCAACGACCCGTTGCTACGCCGGGCAGTGCCCGGACTGCTGGAAGAGCTGGGTCGCACCCCGGAGGTCGCACAACGGTTCCACGAGCAGTTCCTACGACCACGGCGGCTCTCCACGGCTACGATCCTGGAACGCGCGATCACCCGCGGCGAAATAGCTCCCGGAGTCGATCCTGAATGGGTGTGTGATCTGATCACCGGGCCGATGCTCATGCGGGCGCTGGTTCCCGGACTCGGACCGATCGACGAAGAGTTCGTGCGATGCACGGTGCAGGCCGCGCTCGACGCTGTCGGCCTCCACAAGCACTGACGCTTCCGCGGTTGACCTGGTATTGTCGATTCGCTAGATTTCATTACAAATCGAAACGTAATGAAAGGTCTTCTTCATGCGGGGATTGTCGGCCGCCCGCGCCCTCCTGCCGACGACACTCACCGAGCGGTGACGAACCGGCTCCGCGCGACTCCACCACTGTGTTCGATCGCCGCCGTGAAGCCGACGACCCGTCGAGAGGAAGGAAACGTTGGCCGCGTGCTGCACGGTCTTGACGAGGTAATCGGGCGGATCACCACCCTCATCGAGGGCAGCCGAACAGGCCGGGGCGGCTCCCTGTTGATCACCGGCGAGTCCGGCCAGGGCAAGACCACACTCTTGGACTACGCAGCGAACCTGGCAGACCAAACCTGGATTATTCTGCGTGGCAGCGGAATCGAGCGTGAAGAAGGCCTGTCCTACGCAGGGTTGCACCAGTTGCTGGCACCGATACCGGACGCCGCCAGGGAAATACCGGTACCGGTTGGTACCGCCTCGATGCCGACGGTCGGCGCCGAGGCGGCGCACCCGGACGACAACAGCCACCGGTTCGGCCTCGGAATACTCACGCTCTGGTCCGAGCTCGCCGCCGAACGCCCAGTGCTCTGCCTGATCGACGATGCCCAGTGGTGGGACCGGCCCTCGATCGATGCGCTGACGTTTGCCATGCGTCGGCTCACCACGCATCGGGTAGCCGTACTCATGACCGCGCGCAAACCACACTGCGCCTCTGGAATACCCGAGATCGTGTTGCGGCCGCTCAACCGGGACGACTCGAGAGCGCTGCTGACCGAGCGGCTCCCCGGCCTACCGTCCGACACACGCGAACGAGTCCTCGACACCGCGGCCGGCAACCCCTCGGCGCTCCTCGAACTACCCAGTGCGAACAGCGTTCTGCCGACGCTGGGTCCGTTGGCGCTGACCGATCGCCTCCAACGCGAGTACGAGCGCGATATCCTCACCCTTCCCGAGGACACTCGAATCGCCTTGCTGGTGGTCGCCGCCGATTGCAGTGGAAGCTTGATCGTCGCCATTCGTGTCCTCACCGAACTCGGCTCGACCGCCGCGGCACTGGACGCGGCGGAACGGATCGGCGTGATCGGAATTTCGGAATATTCGATCACTTTCCGGCATCCACTCGAACGAGCGGCCACCTACCGGATGGCCCCCTACAGTATGCGGCTGTTCGTCCACGCCACCATTGCGGCGAGTATCGACGATCCCGAGCTGAAGGCTTGGCACCTGGCTGCCGCCGCGACCTCACCCGATGAAGCCGCCGCGGCTGCGCTGGAAGCGGTAGCGGAGCGCGCACGGCGCGATACCGACTTTCGGTGTGCCGCCCTCGCCTCCGAACACGCGGGCCGTCTGTCGCCCGACCCGGAGAACCGTCACCGCCGGCTTTCGGCAGCCCTGGAAGCCAATATCGAGGCCGGACAAGGGCACCGCGCCCGCGGCTTGGTAGCGGAAATCGCCTCGCACGACGGCGATCCCGCGGACCTCGCGCGGCTGTCGGCGGCACGCGGTCGCATACTGTCGGCCCAGGGTGACCCGCGGGGCGCGTACGACGCATTCACCGACGCTGCCGCACACCTGTCCGCTGCGGATCCGGATGCCGCGGCACGGATGTACGTGCACGCGGCGGAAGCGGCGTGGCCCGACCCGGATCCCGCCCGGGTGCTCACCGCTCGGGCTGCCCTCGCCGCCCTGGAGGTCGGCGCCGGACGCGACGCATATCTCGCCGTGCTGGACGGCCAGATATCCTGCATCGACAGTGAGGGAGACCGGGCACACGCGGTTCGTACCGTCCGGAGCGGCCTCCAGTTCGGCCGGACTCGGTTCGCCGCGGATCACTCGATCCGGTTCATGCTCGCCGTGCAGGCGATCAGCGTGGGTGAGATCGACGAGGCCCGTACCGATCTGGTCGAGCTGAACAACACATGTCGTAAACACGGGATGGTGGGATGTCTCCCGATCATCGGCATCGCTGTGGGCACGGCCGAAACGCTGCTCGGCCGCTTCCGGGAAGCCGAATGCGTACTCGTGGAGAGTCTGCGTATCGCCCGCGAGATCGACCAACCCGACCGAGCTGCCCGCACCAGCGCCGGCCTGGCAGTCCTCGCCGCGGTACGGGGAGAACAGGAGCGCTGTCGAATGCTGGCAGAGGAGAACCTGCCCGGCGCGACCTCTCCCCTCGATACGAGCAGCTCCGTAACCGCCCGGTGGGCATTGGGCCTTCTCGAGCTGGGTTCCGGACGTTACGAGGGGGCAATGGCCCACTTCGACGCGGCGGCCGGCCATCGAGACCGGGCCATCGGCTGCTGGATTCCACTGCTCAGCGACCATGTCGAAGCGGCGGCCCGGTGCGATCCGATACTGGCCGAGGAACCGATGACGCTTCTGGAGCGCTGGTCCGCCGCCAATTCCGCGCCCTGGATCGAAGCGCAACTGCTCCGCTGCCGCGGGCTACTCGAGCAGGATGAGGCCGCCTTCACGCGTGCGCTTGCGCTGCATGCCGGCGCGCACCGCTGGTTCGATCACGCCCGTACGGGCCTTCTCTACGGCGAATGGCTACGCCGGGAACGCTCCACATTGAAGGCGCGCGCTGTATTGCAGGCAGCGGAGAAGACGTTCGAGCGCCTCGGTGCCTCGTCGTGGGCGGGAAGGGCACGCACGGAACTACGCGCTGCCGGTCAAGGAACACACCCGGCTCCGGTCGCCGCCGTGTCCGCCCGGTTGACTCCACAGGAGTTGCAAGTGGTGCGCCTGGCCGCGGACGGGTCGACCAATCGGGAGATCGGCGCTCGATTGCGCCTCAGCCCCAAAACGGTCTCCTATCACCTGTACCGGGCTTTCCCCAAACTCGGTGTCAGCAATCGACGAGCACTGTCCCGGTTGATACTCGACCTCGACGATCCGTCGGACGTCTGAGGGCAGACCGGTCGACAGTCCGATGCGACCGATCACGCGACCGGGCGAATGACCGATACCGCGGCCGGAGAAGCCACCGTACCGTTATCGACGGACGCCACACCGCGGCCGGGCGAAACGATTACGCCGGCCCGTCGCGGTTGGGCCCCACCCGATCCGGGCAGTCTCGCCCTTCCTCGGCGTCCAGCAGTCGGCTGTTCGCCGCACGGACGACGCGGGAACGCCCGGCCGTTCCAACAGAAAGGCACGCCATGCCCGTCCACACCGTTCCGCGGGGCGTCACCGCCGGAGCCGGCCTCGTCGAACTCGCCCGAGAGTGCACCGGATCAACGTCCATCCCGGATACCCTGCGGGCGCATTTGACCCCCTCGGATGATCGGAAACGAGGGAACTTCAGCTCCTTCATCGAGAACAAGGGCAATTTCAGCTCCTTCATCGTGCCGACCGTCTGACCGGCGCGCGCAACCTGTCCCGGCGTCTCCCCCGGAGCGCCGGGACACCGCAAGCCGGAGACGACGAGGAAATCGCTATGACATCGACAACGGAATCCACGCAGCACTCGGCGGCGGAGGAATGGCCCGCCGGGGAGCGGAATGCCCGAGAGATCCGCGAAGTACAGCGGCAGGCCCTACCGTTCACGCAGTTCATCGTGAAAATTCACAGTCGCTGCAACCTGGCCTGCGACTACTGCTACATGTACGAGATGTCGGACCAGAGCTGGAAGAGCCGGCCCAAGATCATGGCGGATCCGATCTTCGACCACGCCTGCCGGATGATCCGCGACCACGCCGCTCGCTTCGCGGTGCCCGTGGTAAGTCTCGTATTCCACGGGGGCGAACCGCTACTGGTCGGGCATGCCACGCTGGATCGCTTCGCGCGCCGCGCCCGCGACATCCTGGAACCGACCACCCGGGTCCGGCTCGGCATGCAGACCAACGGTGTCCTGATCGATACGGAATTCCTCGATATCTGCGCTCGCCACGACGTGGAGATCGGCGTGAGTCTCGACGGTGACGAGCGCGGGCACGACCGGCACCGGAAATACCGCCGGGGCGCCGGCAGCTACGCCGATGTCAGCGCGGGACTACGGCTGCTGACCGGCCCGGACTACCGGAGGCTGTACTCGGGACTGCTCTGCACGATCGATATCGACAACGATCCACTCGACACCTACGAGGCACTGCTCGGTTTCGGCCCCCCGGCCCTCGACCTGCTTCTGCCGCACGGCAACTGGTCCGCCCCGCCGCCGGCCCGGACCGCCGACCGGACCCTGACGCCGTACGCCGACTGGCTCATCGCGATCTTCGATCGCTGGTACGGCGCCCCCGTCGCCGAGACCCGTATCCGGCTCTTCGACGAGATCATCGAGCTGCTGATCGGCGGCACCGGCTCCTCGGAGTCGGTGGGTCTCGCACCGGTTCAGCTCGCCGTGGTCGAGACGGACGGGAGCCTGGAACAGGTCGATGCACTGAAGTCCGCGTTCGCGGGGGCCGCCAGGCTCGCGGGCGGAACCGGCGGCAACGGGCTCGACCGAGCGATGGGCGAACCCGCGGTGATCGCCCGGCAGATCGGTATCGAGGCGCTGGACTCGGGCTGCCGCGCCTGTCCGGTCCACCGAGTCTGCGGCGCAGGACATTACGCGCATCGTTACCGAGCCGGAAGTGGATTCCGGAATCCCTCGGTGTACTGCGCCGATCTCGAGAAATTGATCAGGCACATCGAGTCCCGGCTCCGAGCCGACCTGCAGGCCGCGGCGGGCCGATGAGCGGTTCCGGCATCTTCGGAAACCGGAATTTCGTCCTGCTGTGGTCGGGTAACGCGATATCGCTGATCGGGTTCCATGGTGTGCGGATCGCCTACCCGTTGCTGGCACTGGCGATCACCGGCTCGGCGGCCCTCGCCGGTTGGGTCGGATTCGCGGTCTCACTACCGGCCCTGATTTTCCAGATTCCGGCGGGGATCGCCGCCGACCGCTGTAACAGGCGGCTGGTCATGATCATCTGCCAGACGACGGGTCTCGCCGCGGCCTGTTCGGCCTGCCTGATCCTGGCATTCGATCCACCCGAGCCGGGACTCCTGTTGATCATCGCCGCCTTCGCCGAAGGAACGGCCTTCGTTTTCTTCGGCATGAGTGAACTGGCGATGGTCCGGGATGTGGTGGACACCCCGCAGCGTCCGTCCGCGTTCGCGCTGTTCGAGGCCGAACAGCCCATTGCACTGGTGATCGGTCGAGCGGTCGGCGCGGCAATATACGGCATCGCTCGGTGGATGCCTTTCGTCGCCGACGCCGTCACCTATCTGATCTGTCTGTGCACCCTTTCATCGATCCGGATCGGCCCGGCACGCCGGAGCGACAGTTCGACGGAGGCGGCGCCCGCAACCCTGCGGACGGGGGTTCACCTGGTCCTCAGCGAGCCCTTCCTGCGCAGTTCGACGGTCATCAGCGGATTGTCGAATATGGTCATCCAGGTCGTCATCCTGCTGATCATCGTGGATATCGAGCGATCCACGCGGCCGGTCTGGGTGATCGGAGTCGTTCTGGGCGCCGCCGGAGTAGGCGGAATCATCGGCTCCGCTGTAGCGGCCTCGCTGGCTACCAGGTTCGGCGCACAGCAGCTGTATCGCTCGGCCCTGTGGTGCTGGACCGCGTTGCTGGTTCCCATCGCCTGGTGTTCCCACCCGCTGGTCGTGGGCGCGGCCTGGTTCGGCGTCGGGGCGGTCGGCACGGTGGTGAACGTCGCCTTGACCCTTTTCCGAGTGGAACGAATTCCCGAAGAGGTGCTGGGCCGCGCCGTCGGCACAGTATCGATGGTGACCGACGGAGCGGTCGCACTCGGCGCGCTCACCGCCGGCTACCTGCTCACCGTGCTCGGTCCGGCCGCCACCGGATGGGTGCTGGTCGGAGCTATGTTCGGGCTCGCACTGGCCGGTTGGTCGACAGGGCGATCGCCCGGCACACCCACGGTTCCCGTCGGCGGGGCGATCAGCCGGCACCATTCCGAATAGAGGCGCCACCGCCGGCCACGAACCCTTCCGCCTCGGAGTGACCGCCAACACAGGTACCTGTGACATCGTCCGCGCGGCGCCCCACGGACGATGTCGCGCCGGATCGGGCACTCGCCGTACTGGAGACGGTGGCGCGGCCGAGTGACCCCGGAGGGGGAGCTGCCGCACCTCGTCGGCGCCGGGCACTCCGCTCGGCGGCGCGCGGCGGCTCCGCGGGGGTCGCCACACCGATTGTCAACGGCAGGCCAATCCTGACCACTTTTCGGCATCCGAATTCTGACCCCTCTGGCCGGGGTGGGTGGTTTCAGTCTTTAGTTGTGTCGGC
>NZ_JBKOOL010000047.1:0-34175 GCF_046764065.1 Nocardia sp. NPDC002869 | reverse complement strand
AAGTCCATCCCTCACCTTCGTGAGCAAGTCCATCCCTCACCTTCGTGAGCAAGTCCATCCCTCACCTTCGTGAGCAAGTCCATCCCTCACCTTCGTGAGCAAGTCCATCCCTCACCTTCGCGAGCAAGTCCATCCCTCACCTTCACGACGGGTCCGCACCGGTCCCATGGGCCCGGCTGGCCGATCAGTGCCTGTGACCTGTCCCGGGAATGCGCGTATCGGGCCGGTCGGCACGGTGCGATTCTCTCGAACCGCGGCGTGCATGCTGGCGTAGGCCCACTCCAAGCGTTACTGTGTCAATCGGTAACACAAAGGAGTGTGTCTGATGCGTGCGACGATGCCGAAGGCCCTCACCGCCCTCGCCCAACAGGTCGAGGGGCTGTTCGAGGTGCATCGTGCGGGTCTGCGCACTCGCGGCGGATATCGCAATCCCGCGTTGAATCCGCCGAGTGCCGAGCACCGCGTCATCGATGTGCGTGCCGAGGACGGTGCCCGTCTCCGCGTGCACGCGTACGGGCCGGACGACGCCCGGCCGGTGGTGCTGATCCACGGCTGGACCTGCTGTCTCGAATACTGGAACCCGCAGATCAACGCCTTCGCCGGGCGGTACAAGGTGATCGCCTTCGATCTGCGCGGGCACGGCGAGAGCGATTTCGGCGAACCGGACCGGCTGGACTGTCATCTGCTCGCCGACGACCTCTGCGCGGTACTCGACGCGGTGCTGCGGCCGGGTCAGCAGGCGGTGCTCGTCGGGCACAGCCTCGGCGCGATGACCGTGCAGGCCTGGGCCGGGAAGTATCCGCAGCGGGTGGTCGACCAGGCCGCGGCGGTCCTGCTGGCCAATACCGGGCCGCATTCGCTGGTCGCCGAGACCACGGTGGTGCCGTTCTTCAACCGGCCGCTGCCGCTGCTGAACCGGGTGGTCCCGCTGCCGGCCTGGCTCGGTCGCCACGGGCTCGGTGCCCGTATCGTCTTCCCCCCGGTGGCCGCGGTGCGGTGGATCTTCGCCCGGCAGATCATGAGCCTGGCCGCGGACCCGGAAGCGATCGAGTTCGGGATGAGTATCGTGCGCTCGTGCCGGTCGCGGATCCGCTCGAAGTTCGGGCTGCTGCTCGCGGAGATGGACCTCGGGGACGCGGCGCGCCATCTGACGGTGCCGACCACGGTGGTGGCGGGCACGGCGGATGATATGACCCCGGCGGTGCACGCCGAACAGATCGCCGCCTGGCTCCGGGAGACCGGCAGTCTCGTGCAGTTCGTCCTGCTGCCCACCGGACACCTGGGCAATGTGGAGGAGATCGACCGGTTCAACGCGATCCTCGATCAGGCCCTGACCTCGGTGCGCGAGCCGGCCGAAGCCGCCGGCTGAGCCGCCTCAGGAGAACACGACGGTGCGGCGTCCGTGGACCAGCACCCGGCTCTCCAGATGCCAGCGCAGGCCGCGGGCCAGCACGACCCGTTCGATATCGCGGCCCTCGCGCACCATATCGGTCACGCTGTCGGCATGGTCGACGCGAATGACGTCCTGTTCGATGATCGGTCCCGCGTCCAGTTCGGCGGTCACGTAGTGGCAGGTCGCGCCGATGAGTTTGACGCCGCGGACGAATGCCTGGTGGTACGGGCGGGCGCCGACGAATGAGGGCAGGAAACTGTGATGGATATTGATGGCCCGGCCCGCCCAGTGTTCGCACAGGCGCTCGGGTAGGACCTGCATGAACCGGGCCAGTACGACCGCGTCGGGGGAATGCGAGTCCACTAGTTCGCGGACCCGCTCGAAGGCCGGTCCGCGTTCGGCCGGATCCTTCGGGAACGGCACATGATGGAACGGGATGCCGTGCGCTTCGGTGATCGCCGCGAGATCGAGGTGGTTGCCGATCACGGCTTCGATGGTGGCCGGAAGTTCCCCGGAGGTCGCGCGGCCCAGTAGGTCGTGCAGGCAGTGCCCCTCCTTGCTCACCAGCAGCACCGCGCGGCGGCGCACACCCGAATCGTGGACCTGCCATTCGGTCTCCGGCCCGAGATCGGCAGCGACCCGTCCGAATCGGCTGCGCAGCTCTTCCACTCCGAACGGCACGGTCGAGGCCTTGATGGACTGTCTGGTGAAGAACCAGCCGGTCTCCGGGTCGGAGTGGTAGCCGGCCTCCACGATGGAGCCCCCGAATTCGGCGATGAACGAGGTGATGGCGGCAATGATGCCGGGGCGGTCGGGACAGCCCAGGGTGAGTACGTATTGCCGGCCGTCGCGGGTGGCAGCTGCGGAAACCATGAGGTCATCCTGACAGGGGGCCCATCGGCAGAACAGCGCGACTCCGCGGTTGCGGCCGGCCGCAACGCGTGGCGGACGGGCGGCCGGGGCGGGCGGACGTGGTTACAACTCGTAGAAGGGTTCGGCGTAATGGAATTCGCCGACTATCTGGGAGTCGTAGGCGCTCAACGGCCGGATCTGGAAGTGGCTCGCCCATTCGGCCCGGTCGGGGGCCAGGCCCAGCCGCTCGGCCGGTTGGAAGCCGAACCGGGGGTAGTAGTCGAGGCTGCCGAGCAGACCGACGAGGGGTTCGTCCAGGGCGTCCGCGGCGCCGAGCACGGCGTGCATCAGCGCCGAGCCCACGCCGCGGCTCTGCAGGTCGGGAAGGACTCCGAGGGGGCCCAGCGCGAGGACGGGAAACGGCCCCACGGTGGCCCGGGTGACGCAGACATGCCCGACCACGGTCTCGCGCTCGACAGCGACCATGGACAGGGTGGGGATCCACCCCGGATCGGTGCGCAGCCGAGCGAGTAGCGCGACCTCCGGCGGCGCCTCGACCAGGGCGGTGCCGGCCGCGGACCCCCCCGCCGCATAGTGCGGGGCGAAGGCGCTACGGTGCACGGCTGCGACGGCGCCGGCGTCGACGGCTCGTTCGCGGCGAATCAGCAACATCGTCCTCTCGTCGGAAGGCGATACGAGTGTGCGCGAGTAGGCCGAGGCGCGCAACGGAATTCGACCGTGATGTGCCAGACTTTCGTCCCATGGCCGATTCCCAGTCGCTGACCAGGTCCGAGGTGGCCGCAATGATCGACCACACGCTGCTCGCCCCGGAGGCGACGAGCGCGGATGTTACCGCCGCGGTGGCCGAGGCCCGGGAACTCGGCGTGTACGCCGTGTGCGTTTCGCCGTCCGTACTGCCTGTGCGGGCTCCGGGCCTGGTAGTGGCTACCGTCGCGGGATTTCCCTCCGGGAAACATCATTCGCTGGTGAAAGGAGCGGAGGCACGGCTCGCGGTGGATCAGGGGGCGGGCGAGGTCGATATGGTCATCGATATCGGCGCGGCGATCGCGGGCGATTTCGACGCGGTGCTCGCCGATATCATCGTGGTGCGCGAGGCGATCTCGGGGCGCGCGGTGCTGAAGGTGATCATCGAATCCGCCGCGCTGTCCGACGAGGCGATTGTCGAGGTGTGCCGGACGGCCGAACGGGCCGGCGCCGATTTCGTGAAGACCTCCACCGGATTCCATCCCGGCGGCGGCGCCGATACCCGGGCGGTGCGGTTGATGGCCGAGGCCGTCGGTGGGCGGCTGGGCATCAAGGCGAGCGGGGGTATCCGCACCGCCGAAGCGGCTGCCGAGCTGATCGCCGCGGGCGCCACCCGGCTGGGACTCTCCCGCTCCCGGGCCGTGCTCGACGGGTTCCCCGCCTGACGGTCCGCGGCGCTCAGCAGCTCGCATTGCCTTCGGCAGCGGGCAGTTCGGTCGGGCCGCCCCGCAGGTCCACCTGGATACCGTCGGCGGTGACCCGCAGGTCGGTCGGCTGCAGGCCCATCGGGTAGGTCTGCAGGCTCTCGGTCATCATGTCCACCACGCCTTGGGCCAGTTCGTCGGGTACGCCGATACCGAGGAACTGCGCTTGGGCCACGTCGATATCGACCTTCCCGTCCTGGATCCGCGGGGTGAGCTGCATGGCACCGAATCCGCCGAGCACCTTCATGGTGAGTTGCCCGGTGGCGGGGTCGGACTGCACATCGCTGACCAGGCCCTGCAGCGTCTGGGAGATCCCGGAGTTGCTCCAGGTGACGTCGGCGTTCGAACTTCCGACCGAGCTGCCGCTGTTGCTCCCCTCGGCCATCTCGATATCGTGGAATTGCGCATGGACCTGCATATCGACGGCGGGGCCGAATTCGTCGCCCTTACTGTCGACATCCATCCGCGAGACCTTCCCGTCGAGCCAGGTGACGAGTAGGGGTTTCGCGCCGAAGCCGACATCGATCTGCGATCCCATCTCTTTCTCGAACTGCGAACTGATACAGCTCGCGATTCGGTGTCGCGCATAGGCCTCGCCGCCGATCAGCGCCGCCACCACGAGCACGATCACGGTGAGTACGGCGATCACGACGGTCCGGCGGCCGACCTTCGGTGCAGGCAGGGACTTGGTGGACATGGTTGAGATTCTTCACGATGATTCTGTGCCGGCTCTGTGGACCGGTTATGGGCTGATGGTGAAGGTTGCGACGTCAGCGGGGGTCCAGGGTCCGAATTTGTGATATGGATCACAAATTATATTCCGCCTGTCCGGCGGGAGCGACCACCGGCCACGGGACGCTCAGCACATTGTCGCGCAGCCGACGGCGGAAATCGTGCACCGGGAAACCCTGCGCCCGCAGCAGCTCCGCCGCCGCGCGCCAGCGCGCCCGAGGTCCGAAGACGGCCAGCGGCGCCGTGTGTGCCCACGCCCGGTCGGCCGCACCGAGCAGGGTGTGCACCCGTTCACCGGGCACATTGCGGTGGATCAGCGCTTTGGGGAGACGTTCCGCGAGATCGGAGGGACGTTCGACGGTGAACGGATCCCATGCGAGGGTCAGCGTGCGCGGGCCCGAACGGTCCAGCACCACCCAGGCACACCGGCGGCCGAGTTCGTCACAGGTGCCCTCGACCAGAAGACCGCCCGGAGCCAGACCGGCCAGTATGGTCTCCCATGCCTGCGCGACCGCGGACTCCGGATACTGGCGCAGCACATTGAAGGCACGGACCAGGACCGGCCGCAGTCCGGCCAGTTCGAACCCGCCCCGGGCGAAAACGACACCGTCGCGGGCGGGGACGACCCGGGCGGGATCGATCTCCAGTCCGACCACCCGCACCTCGGGACGCACCGTACGCAACCGCGCGGCCAGTTCCAGCGTCGTCCACGGCTGCGCCCCGTAACCGAGATCCACCACCAACGGATCGGCGGCACCCCGCAGCACCTCGGCGATCCGTGGATCGCCGATCAGCTGACGGTCACTGCGGCGGAGCCGATTGGTCCCGGTGGTACCCCGGGTGACGGTGCCGAGCGGAACACTCAGCCGGCCGGTTTTTGCTCGTCCAGCCACTTCTGGGTCACTTCGGCCTCGGCGCGGAACAGATCCACCAGGTTCACCAGCATGAGCTGTTCGAGCCGCGGACCGACCATCGGAATGAACACCTTCGCCTCCGAGGACATCCGCATGGTGCACCCGGTGTCGGTGGGGAACAGGCGGGTGGTGCCGGTGAGGCTGCCGGGCCCGGCCGGGATGGACGCCGAATACTTGCCCTCGACCTCCGGCCCGAACGGTCCGAAGCTCTCCTTGCGGGTGATGACCATATCCTTGCGCATCACCGACTGCGCGATCTCCGGCAGCGTCTCGCGCGGCAGGATGTGGTGCAGCACCACCTCGATACCGTCCTCGTTCACCTCGAGACCGATGACCTCGTTCGGCGAGTACTTCCGCATCTCGACCATCCGGGCCTCCCAGTAGTCCCGGTTGGTCAGCGCCGCGTACAGCTCTTTGGTGGTGTGCAGCGGGTAGCGGGCGGAGTAGTCCAGTCGGCGAGCCATGCGCGGTAGGTTACCGTTCGGATTCTCCGGTTCCGTGGGAGGCCGGGTTGCCCACGCTCGCGTGGAACGGCGGAACCGGACCGCGGGCCGCTACGGCTGTCCGGCGATCCAGGTGTTGGTGAACTCGGTCTCCTCGGCGAGCAGCTGGGTGAGCCGTTCCCCGATGGCCTCCTCGATCTTGCGGCCGAACAGTGGAACCTTGACTTCGATCGTGCCGGAGATCTCGGCGACCGCGCCGGTGGGCTCGTCGGTGGCGGTGATCGAACCGCGGACCTCGGCCGGAGCGCCTTCGACCCGCGCCTCGAAACTCCCGGTGGTCCCGGTCCACACTTCGGTGCGGGGAATGATCAGGTCGCCGGGGCGTACCGCGGTGATGGCGGGCGGCAAGAGGTCGGCGGGGATGGACTGGACGACCTCGACCCGCACCTGCTGGCCCTCGGCCGACAGTGAGACGAACTGGGCATCGGGCCCGCCCACCGCGGCCATCCGGTCCTTCCAGTACTGCTCGGTGCGGAATGCCTCGCGCACTGCCGCGACCGGATGTGAGTAGCGAGCCGTATACGCCAGCGCTGTAGCCATGACCGAACACGCTACCGTCTGGTCGTGCGAACTTCTCGGGCTGTCCCTGCGGACGAACTGCGGCAGATGCTGGCCGGAACGGGCGCGCTCGTGCGGTCCGCGGTACCGCTGGCGGAGCTGACCACGCTGCGCGTCGGCGGCCCGGCCACGGTCGCCGACTGCGCCACCACCGAGTCGCTGGTGGCGACCGTACGCGCACTGGACGCCGCCGAGATACCGGTGCTGCTGGTCGCCGGCGGTTCGAACCTGCTGGTCTCCGACGACGATGTGGCGTCGGTGGTGGTCCGTATCGCCACCGAAGGGGTCGAATTCGGGGCCGCCGGCGTCACGGCGGAGGCGGGCGCGAACTGGGACGGTGTGGTCGCCGCGAGCGTACGGGCCGGGTTCGGCGGGCTGGAGTGCCTGTCCGGCATCCCGGGATCGGCCGGGGCCACTCCCGTGCAGAATGTGGGCGCCTACGGCGTCGAGGTCGATCGGCTGCTGCGCCGGGTGCGGTTACTGGACCGGGCCACCGGGGAGACCGACTGGGTGACCCCGGACGCTCTCGCGTTCGGATACCGGACCAGCCGGTTGAAACACAGCGATGCGGCGGTGGTGCTGGCGGTGGAGTTCACGCTGCGCCCCGACGGTACGAGCGCGCCCCTGCGCTACAAGGAACTCGCGCAGCGACTGGGCGCCGCGGAAGGGGAGACCCGGCCCGCCGCGGTCGTCCGCGAAACCGTGCTCGGGCTGCGGGCGGGTAAAGGAATGGTTCTCGATCCCGCCGACCACGACACCTGGAGCGCCGGATCGTTCTTCACCAACCCGGTCGTGCCCGGCGCCGAGGTGGACCGGGTCCTGGCCGCCATCCGCGGCCGGCTCGGCGATGTGCCGGTGCCCACCTACCCGGGGATCGGCGGGGTGAAGCTCTCCGCGGGCTGGCTGATCGAACGCGCCGGCTTCGCCAAGGGCTTCCCGGGTCCGGACGCGCCCGCACGCTTGTCCACGAAACACACCCTCGCATTGACCAACCGCGGTGACGCCACGGCCGCCGATATCGTCGCCCTCGCCCGGACTGTCCGCGAGGGGGTGGCGGAGCGGTTCGGGGTTGTACTGGTTCCGGAACCGGTCACGGTGGGGGTGGAGCTGTAGCGGCGTCGCCGGTGGCGGCGCCGTGGGTCGCCGAGCTTCAGGTACGGCGGGCGAAGCGGCCCGGGTCGGCCTGGTCGCGGGGTTTGACGATGATCTGGTCCAGGTTGACATGCGGGGGGCGGCTCGCGGCGAAGGCGACGATCTCGGCGATGTCCTGGGCGACCAGTGGATCTATGCCCTGGTAGACCGCGGCCGCGCGGTCGGTGTCACCGTCGAAGCGGACCAGGGAGAATTCGGTCTCCACCGCGCCGGGGGCGATCTCGGTGAGCCGGACCGGCTGCCCGAGGAGTTCGCCGCGCAGCGTCCGGTGCAGGACCGCTTGGGCGTGTTTGGCCGAGGTGTAGCCGGAACCGTTGTCGTAGGCGTGGAAGGCGGCGACCGAGGTGATGGTGACGATGAGGCCGTCGCCGGAGGCGATCAGCTTCGGCAGCAACGCCTTGGTCATCCGCAGGGTGCCGAGGACGTTGGTTTCCCACATCCAGCGCCAGTCGTCCAGGTCGGCCTCGGCGACCGTGGCCAGGCCCTTGGCGCCGCCGGCATTGTTGACCAGGATGTTCGCGGTCTCGATCGCGTCGGTGAAGGCGCGGACCGATTCGTCGGAGGTGACATCGAGCTCCAGCGCGGTACCGCCGATCTCGTCGGCCAGCTCCCGCAGCCGGTCGACCCGGCGGGCACCCACGTACACGTGGTACCCCTGTTTCGCGAGTTCCCGGGCGGTGGCTTCGCCGATCCCCGAGCTGGCCCCGGTGACAACAGCGGTGCGAGTGCTCATGACCCCGATCCTATGATGCGCTCATGGCTATACGGGAAGCGCACAGTGCGGACGGGACCGGCATCGTCTATCGGACGGGCGGGCCCGCGCAGGCACAGCCGCTGGTGCTGGTGCACGGCTGGTCGGCGGATCTGCGCTGCTGGGGGCGGGTGTTCGACGATCTCGCCGCCGATTTCCGGGTGGTGGCCGTCGATCTGCGGGGGCACGGGTATTCGGAGGCTCCGGCCTCCGGTTACGACGATTCGAAGAACTGGGCCGCCGATATCGCCGCGGTGCTGGCCGCCGAGTCGATCGACTCCGGGGCGCTGCTGCTGGGGTGGTCCTACGGCGGGATCGTGATCAGCGACTATCTCGCCGAATACGGCACCGGCGCGCTCGCGGGGGTCGTCTATACCGGGGCGATGGCCAATATCGGCCGCGGGGTGCCGGGCGCGGAGGTCGGGGAGTCGATGCAGCAGGCGATCCCCGGGGTGTTCGAGGAGAGCCCGGGCCGGGCGGTGCGCGGTTTCTCCGCGTTCGGGAACGCCAACACCGGGCCGGGCGGGGACAAGGGGCCGGACGCGCAGCGGCTGTTCGGCGCGAGCCTGGCGACACCGCCGTTCGTGCGCAAGGCCCTGTTCTACCGGTCGGTGGACAATACGGAGACCCTGCGCGGCCTCGACGTTCCCGTGCTGGTGTTGCACGGTTCGGCGGATCCGGTGGTGCCGGTGGCCGACGGCCGCTATATCGCCGAGACGGCGCCGCTGGGCCGGTCCTCCATCTGGGAGGGCGCTCAGCACGGGCTGTTCATCGAGGATCCGGAGCGCTTCTCGACCGAGGTCCGGAAGTTCGCCGCGGACTGCGCCGAGAAGTCCTGATTGTCCGTGACGAGAGCTTTTACCGGTCTGTCCGGCTCGGGTTCCGGTTTCGGCGACGGCACGCCGAGGCTCGCGCGAAGTGCCGATTCCGCCAGGTGTGATCACTTTCACGACCGGGGAAGGACGGGCCGGGCTGCCGCGTTGCACCGTGCAGTATGGACATCGTGAGTCAACGCCCGGACCGACGGCCGAACCGTATCGCCGTACTGACGGTGCACACCTCACCACTGGCACAGCCCGGTACGGGCGATGCGGGCGGGATGAACGTCTACGTCCTCCAAACCGCTCTGCAGCTGGCCCGGCGGGGGACCGAGGTCGAGATCTTCACCCGGGCCACCTCCTCCGAGCTGCCGCCGGTGCAGGAAGCCGCGCCCGGGGTCTTGGTGCGCAATGTGGTCGCCGGGCCCTTCGAGGGTCTGGACAAACACGATCTGCCGACCCAGCTGTGCCCGTTCACCGCCGAGGTGCTGCGGCAGGAAGCACGGCATCTACCCGGCTACTACGACCTGGTGCACTCGCACTACTGGCTGTCCGGGCAGGTGGGCTGGCTCGCCCGGGACCGGTGGCGGGTGCCGCTCGTGCACACCGCGCATACGCTCGCGGCGGTGAAGAACGCCGCTCTCGCCGAGGGCGATTCCCCGGAACCGGCCACCCGGGAGATCGGGGAGAAACAGGTCATCGCCGAGGCCGACCGGCTCACCGCCAACACCGGGCGGGAAGCGCTGGACCTGGTGGAACTGTACGGGGCGCTGCCCGACCGGATCGATATCGTGCCCCCGGGCGCGGATCTGACGCGCTACCGTCCGGGCGATCGGGCAGCGGCCCGCGCCGAGCTCGGCCTGGCCGGGCACGAGGAGATCGTCGCGTTCGTGGGCCGGATCCAACCGTTGAAGGCACCCGATGTGCTGGTGCGGGCGGTTGCCGAGGCCCTACGGCGGCGCCCGGGGCGGCCGCTGCGCGCCCTGATCGTCGGAGGCCCCTCGGGGACCGGTCTGGAGCGCCCCGACGCACTGATCGAACTGGCCGCCGAACTCGGGATCGCCGACCATGTCACCTTCCTGCCGCCGCAGCCGCCCGACCGGCTGGTGCAGGTGTATCGGGCCGCCGACCTGGTCGCGGTGCCGAGTTACAACGAATCCTTCGGGCTCGTCGCGCTGGAGGCGCAGGCGAGCGGGACCCCGGTGCTGGCGGCCGCGGTCGGCGGGCTGGGCACCGCGGTCCGGCACGAGCACAGTGGGTTGCTGGTGGCGGGGCACCGCACCCCCGATTGGGCCGGTGCGCTGGAGTACCTGCTCGACGACCCGCGGCGGCTGCGGACGCTGGGTGCGCAGGCCGTATCGCACGCGGCGGCTTTCTCCTGGGCCAATACGGCCGAGAAGCTGCTGGACAGCTATACCGCCGCGCTGACCGGCCAGGGACACACGCCCACTATCCTCGGCGAGAGCCAGGCCAGATCGCGGGCGCTGTGGCGGCGCCGGACGGGAGTGCGCAGATGAGCGAGACCTCGGCCACCGCGCGGGTCATCGAGGAAACACTGCGGGACCGCGAGATCGAATACACCCGCCCCGGTGACGATATCTTCGTCGCCGTACTGCCGGGTGAGCGGAAACTGAAGACCAATGTGATGCTGACCGTCGGAGCGCACGGGGTGCGTTTCGAATCGTTCGTGTGCCGGAAACCGGACGAGAATTTCGAAGGCGTCTACAAGTACCTGCTGCGGCGCAACCGGCGGCTCTACGGGGTCGCGTACACCATCGACACACTGGGCGATATCTACCTGGTGGGCCGGGCGGCCACGCACGCGGTCACCGCCGAGGAACTGGATCGCATCTTCGGGCAGATTCTCGAGGCAGTGGACGGGGACTTCAATACGCTGCTGGAACTCGGTTTCGCCGAATCCATTCGCAAGGAATGGAAGTGGCGGGTCTCCCGCGGCGAATCGCTGAAGAATCTACGCGCCTTCGAGCACCTGGTCGATTCCGCCGATTCCAACTGATTCCGTGCTCGGCGCGGGGCACCCGATTTCGCGGAGTTGCTGCCTCGCGCCTATTCGGCGGAGCCGCTGGTCGCCCCCTGAGCCGGGAATGAACCGGCCGGGTGCGCGGCCCGCCACCGGACGCTCCGCCCGGCTTCCTCACCCGGATCCGGATCGACAAGGTGAGCGGTATCGGTCCCTGGGCATCCTGATCGCCGACCGCGCACGCACCCGGGCCGCGGCACCATCGAACCCGGTCGCGGATGAGTGACAATCACCTTCTGCGGATCGGATCTTCGGGAGGCACGGTGACGGTTCTGGCACTGGATATCGGGGCGACGAAATTCGCCGCCGGACTGGTGGATCATGCGGGCCGCGTCGGGTCGGTGCGGCGAGTGCCGGTGCCGGCCGAGGGGGTGTGGCAGGCGTGCGCCGGGCTGCTCCGCGCGGTGGCGGCCGGTGCCGCGGTCACGGCGGTCGGGATCGGATCGGCGGGCCCGGTGGATGTTCCGGCCGGTATTACGCGCGCACTCAATATTCCCGAGTGGCGCGACGGGTTCGCGATTGTCGCGGCGGTGGCCGAGCTGTTTCCCGGCGCCACCGTGCGTTTCGCCCTCGACGGCGCGTGTCTGGCGCTGGCCGAACAACATTCGGGTGCGCTGCGCGGACTGCGGAACGGGCTGGCGATGACCGTCTCGTCGGGGATCGGCGGCGGCATCCTGGTCGACGGCCGGGTATCGGCCGGGCGTACCGGCAATGCCGGGCATATCGGTCATCTCGTGGTGCCCGGCTGGGATGTGCCGTGCGCGTGCGGCGGTTCCGGATGCCTGGAAGCCGTGGCGAGCGGAATGTCGTCGGCGCGGTGGGCGCGGGAACAGGGCTGGAGCGGCGAGACCGGCGCGGAACTCGCGCGTGACGCCCGGGCCGGCGACGCGATCGCGCGGACCGCGCTGGCGCGGGCCGGCACCGCGCTGGGGACGGCGATCGGTTCCGCGGCCGCGCTGCTCGATGTGGACACGGTCGTCATCGGTGGCGGTTTCGCGGACTCCGGGGAACTCCTGTGGGCGCCGCTGCGCGCCGCGGCCGCCCGGCACGCGGGTCTGGATTTCATCCGGGGGCTCCGGGTGGAACCTTCCCGCCTCGCGGAGGGTGCGACGCTGCGCGGCGCCGCCGTACTCGCGGCCGGTTTGTCCGGGTCCGCCTAGCAGTTGACGAGCCGATGGCGGGCCCGAGGGGTACGCACGGCCGGTACCGGGCCATGGCAGGATGGCCCGCATGACGAACACCCTCGTTTTGCTGCGCCACGGCGAGAGCGAATGGAACGCCCTGAACCTGTTCACCGGCTGGGTGGACGTGCATCTCACCGACAAGGGTGTCGCCGAGGGTAAACGGGCCGGTGAACTGCTGGCCGAGCACGGCATACTGCCCGATATCGTCTACACCTCGCTGCTGCGCCGCGCGATCTCGACCGCGAACATCGCCCTGGACGCCGCCGACCGGCACTGGATTCCGGTGGTGCGGGACTGGCGCCTCAACGAACGTCACTACGGCGCGCTCCAGGGGAAGAACAAGGCCCAGATCCGCGACGAGTACGGCGAGGACCAGTTCATGCTGTGGCGGCGCAGCTACGACACGCCGCCGCCGCCGATCGAACTCGACGACGAGTACAGCCAGGCGGGCGATCCGCGCTATGCGGATATCGAGGTACCGCGCACCGAATGCCTGCTCGATGTGGTGAACCGGATGGTCCCGTACTGGGAGTCGACCATTTCACGAGAACTCCGCGGTGGAAAGACCGTGCTGGTCGCGGCACACGGTAATTCGCTGCGGGCCCTGGTCAAACATCTCGATGGAATCTCCGACGAGGATATCGCCGGACTGAACATTCCCACCGGTATTCCGCTGCGCTACGAATTGGATGACGACCTGCGTCCGGTGCGGCCCCGGGAATACCTGGATCCGGAAGCCGCCGCCGCCGGCGCGGCCGCCGTCGCGAGCCAGGGCGGTAGGTAGTTCGCTGCCGAGCGCCGCGACCCGAAACGGGTGGCGGCGCTTTTCTGTACGGGTTCGGCGCCACCCGGGGGATCGCCGGGGTTCGCCGAATTCTGTGACCGCATCCCGAAAACACCGATTGTCTTCGTGCCGTACCACGACCCCGGCGCGAAATTACCGGGAAAGGCCTGTTGCCGGGCCGATCGATGCTCATTACCCGCCGGTAACGCTGTGTAAGCTCTCGAACGTCCGATCAGTCCGAGAGATGGATCACGACCGATGAAGTTTGTGATACGAGCCACTGTGGCACTGGCCGCCACGGTGCTGCTGGCACCGTTGCTCGGCGGCAGTGCCGGTGCCGCGCCGGCGGTCTCCGGTCCCGACGGGGGATCGGCGGGGGCACAGTGGGCCGCCACCCACGACGGACCGCAGCAGTATCCCGGTATCACCATCACCTGGGATGTGCCGATCACCATGAGCGACGGCACAGTCCTGAAGGCGAATGTGTACCGCCCCGCCGACGCGGCCTCCCGGCCGATCGACACCCGGATGCCGGTACTCGTCAATATGACGCCCTATACGAAATTGGTATCCAATCTGGTCGACCATATGGGCTCGGTACCCGGGCTGTCCGATGGGCCGGCGCAGCTGGCCCGCGATATCGATATGACCGGCACCCCGCTGTCCGGGCTGACCGGTCTGACCAAGGCGCTCGGCGGTGGGGCCATGCGCAATTTCGCCGTGGACCGCCGGCTGGTGCAGAGCGGCTACGTCCAGGTGGTGGTGGACGTCCGCGGGACCGGGTTCTCCCAGGGCGTCTGGGATATGTTGCGGCAGCGCGAACAGGCCGACACGGTGGAGGTCATCGACTGGGCCGCGCGACAGCAGTGGTCGGACGGACAGGTCGGCATGACCGGCATGTCGTATTCCGGGATCAACCAGTTGCAGGCCGCCGAGAAACACCCGGCCGCGCTGAAGGCCCTGTTCCCCGTCGTGCCCGGCAGCGATCTGGCACAGGATGTGCTCATGCCCGGCGGCGGCTTCGGATTCGCCTTCATTCCGCTGTGGATGTCGCTGATCAACGCGACCAAATGGGTGCCGGATGTCGGGTCGATGGTCAACGGCACCTTCGACCAGCGGTGGCTGAACGACCGGCTGTCCTCGCCGTTCACCTACTTGGATGTGTTCCTCAACGCCTACACCGCGCCGCGGGTGGAGGATCTCGATCCGCGCCTGCAGGAGATGATCCGGGGCGACAGTCCCGACCGGCAGGCCTGGCTGGGCGATCCGGCGCAGATCGACGTACCCACCTTCGTGACCGGGGGCTGGCACGACCTGTTCACCTATTCCGAGTCCCGGATCTACAACGCCATGCCGGTGCCGCCGGGCCGGAAGCAGCTGCTCATGGGCGACACCTATCACATCAACTCGGGAAGCGAATCGGGCAAACCCGGGTCGCCGCCGCGTCTGGACGTCCTGCAGCGTGCCTGGTTCGACAAATGGCTGAAGGGCATCGACAACGGTATCGACCAGTACGGTCCGGTCACTCTGCGGCAGCAGGGCGGCGGCTGGGTGACCCGGGGCGGCTTCGGCGCGAGCGCACCGGCGGATCAGGCAGCCGAATACCGGCGGATGTATCTCTCGGCGGCGCCCAGCGGTACCGGCGGGCACAGCGTGCACGACGGTTCGCTGGGGGCGGTCGCCGACAGTTCCGCCCGGTTGACCGTGGCGCCCGGACTCACCGGACTGTGCTCCAATGATGGCGGCCAGGCGACCGCGGGGGTGGTCGCGGTGATCAACGCCTGTGGTGCGGACTCCCGGATCCAGGAGTCGAACGGATTGACCTTCACCAGTACGCCGGTGACCGAAGCGGTCGAGATCTCCGGGCCGATCGCCGTGCACCTGCAGACGGTGCAGGACGCGGCCGACGGCTACTGGTCGGTGACGGTCAACGATGTGGCGCCCGACGGGCAGTCCCGGGTGTTGTCCTCGGGTCAGCTGATGGCTTCGCTGCGGGAGATCGACGATGCCCTGAGCAGCCGGTCGGCCGACGGCGATTACACCGACCCCCGGCCGTACGTGACGATCGAGAACCGGCGGCTCACGGTGCCGGGGGAGGTGACCACACTCGATATCGCGGTGCCCGCGATCGAGGCGAAGCTGGAACCCGGGCATCGGCTGCGGGTGGACGTCTACGCCGGCAACGCGCCCAAGGGGGTGCCGCCATTGCCGATGCTCCTGGATACCGGGCTGAAGCCGCAGCATGTGCAGCTCGATTCGAACCGGCCGAGCTTCGTGAACCTGCCGGTGCGTGGTAATCCCGGCTGGTGAACGGCCGCCGGTCGCGGCACCCGACACGAACCCCGTTGTGTCCCACACGCAATGGGGTTCGTCGGTGTTTCCGGGCCGGAAACACGCCCGGGAAGATCGAAACCCCTTCGTCGCCGAACAACGCGTAAACGCCCGGCGAACGACGAAGTAATCACCCGTGACCTGCACGAAACTTCACCGACCCCGGGTTTGTTTCCGCGTCGTCGACCGTACGATTCTTGATGTGAGCGTTCCCCAGGCCGTACTGCTGGCAGTCCTGGCGGCTGTTGTCGGACTGGCCGTCGGTGGACTGGTCATCCCCTATATGAACGCTCGGCAGGCGCAGCGCCGGCAAGCCGACTCCGGTCTCACGATGTCGCAGGTTCTCGACCTGATCGTGCTGGCCTCGGAAAGCGGTATCGCCGTGGTGGACGAGTACCGCGATGTCGTACTGGTCAACCCGCGCGCCGAAGAACTCGGCCTGGTCCGCAACCGGCTGCTCGACGAGCGGGCGTGGGCGGCGGTGGAGAAGGTCTTGGCGACCGGCGAAACGGCGGAGTTCGACCTCACGGCCGATAAACCGACACCCGGCCGGGGCCGGATCGCGGTCCGCGGCCTCGCGCGGCCGCTGTCCCCGGAGGAGACCAACTTCACGGTGCTCTTCGCCGACGACGATTCCGAGCAGGCCCGGATGGAGGCGACCCGTCGCGATTTCGTCGCCAATGTGAGCCATGAGCTCAAAACCCCCGTGGGCGCGATGAGTCTGCTGGCCGAGGCCCTGCTGGAGACCGCGGACGATCCCGAGGCGGTCCGGCATTTCGGTCAGCGCGTGCTGGCCGAATCCAGCCGCCTCGGGAAGATGGTCACCGAACTGATCGCTTTGTCGCGACTCCAGGGGGCCGAGAAACTCCCCGAACTCGAGGTCGTCGACGTCGATACGGTGGTCAACCAGGCGGTGGACCGGTCCCGGACCGCGGCCGAGGCCGCCGGGATCACGGTCAGCACCGACCGGCCCAGCGGGCTCGAGGTGCTCGGCGACGAAACGCTGCTCATCACCGCGCTCTCGAATCTGGTCGAGAACGCCATCGCCTACTCGCCGCGCGGCTCCCATGTATCGGTGAGCCGATCGGTCCGCGGCGCCTACGTGGCGATGGCCGTGACCGACCGTGGCATCGGTATCGCCAAGGACGATCAGGAGCGGGTTTTCGAACGCTTCTTCCGTTCGGACAAGGCGCGCTCCCGCGCCACCGGCGGTACCGGACTCGGCCTGGCTATCGTGAAACACGTGGCCGCCAACCACAACGGTGAGATCACCCTGTGGAGCAAACTCGGCACCGGCTCGACATTCACGCTGCGCATACCCGCGCATCAGGAGGCCGACGGCACCGCCGCCGCCGGTCCGCCCGTGCCGACCAAAAGAGAAACCAGCCCGCGCCCCTCGGGCCCGGGCCGAACGAACGGTGTGGAGGCACGCAGATGACCAGTGTGTTGATCGTCGAGGACGAGGAGTCGCTGGCCGATCCACTCGCCTTCCTGCTCCGTAAGGAAGGTTTCGAGGTCACGGTCGTGGGAGACGGTCCCTCGGCGCTCGCCGAATTCGATCGCTCCGGCGCCGATATCGTCCTGCTCGACCTGATGCTGCCCGGGATGAGCGGCACCGACGTCTGCAAACAGCTGCGCACCCGCAGCGGGGTGCCGGTCATCATGGTGACCGCGCGCGACAGCGAGATCGACAAGGTGGTGGGGCTCGAACTCGGCGCCGACGACTACGTCACCAAGCCCTACTCGGCACGGGAGCTGATCGCCCGTATCCGGGCCGTGCTGCGCCGCGGCGCCGGTGACGATCTGGACTCGGGCAGCGAGAACGGTGTCCTGGAGGCGGGTCCGGTACGGATGGACGTGGACCGGCACACCGTGCTGGTGAACGGCAAATCGGTGACCCTGCCGCTGAAAGAATTCGATCTGCTCGAATATCTGCTCCGCAATTCGGGCCGGGTGCTGACGCGCGGCCAGCTCATCGACCGGGTGTGGGGCGCGGACTACGTCGGCGACACCAAAACCCTCGATGTGCACGTGAAACGGCTGCGGTCGAAGATCGAGGCCGATCCGGCCCGGCCCGAACACCTGGTCACCGTACGCGGGCTGGGATACAAACTGGAGGCCTGACCGCGCGGTTCAGGGGCTCCGCGCCAGGCTGTGCCCCCGTTATCGCAGGTCGAGTCCGAGTATCCGGGTGGGGCGCGCCGCCCGGCCGTTCTCCTCGGCCTCCGTGGCCCGAGCCTTGCGTCGCGCCCGGGTGGTCGCGGGATGCTCCGCGCCGACCCCGGACCCCGGACGGCTCTGCAACTGCCGTTCGAGTTCTCGGTAGGCGGGCTCGCCGATCAATTCGATCAGCTCGGCGCGGTAGGTCTGCCAGACCGGCCGTTCCCCGATATGGGCATCGGGCGACCCGGAGCAGTACCAGTCCAGATCCACCCCGCCCGGGCCCCAGCCGCGCCGGTCGTACTCGGTGATGACGGTCCGCAGGATCTGCACACCGTCGGGCCGGTCCACCCATTCCTGGGTTCGGCGGATGGGGAGCTGCCAGCACACATCCGGTTTCACGGTATGTGGTTCCAGGCCCCGGCGCGCGGCCATGACATGCAGGGCGCACCCCGGGCCGCCGGCGAAATCCGGCCGGTTCTGGAATATGCACGCCCCGTCGACCCGGCGGGTGCGCTCGGCGGGCTCACCGTCGAGCTCGTCGGTTTCCAGATAGGTCTTGCGGCTGATCTTGCCGTGCTCGTCGCGCGCCTCGTCCATCAGCTGCCAGTCCTCGGCGGTCAGCATCTTCACCGCCCGGCGCAGCCGTTTGCGATCGTCGGAGTCGGACAGGAACGCGCCGTGTGTGCAGCACCCCGCATCCGGCATATCGGACAGGATGCCCTGGCAGGCGGGGGTCCCGAACACACAGGTCCAATGAGAGGTCAGCCAGGTGAGATCGGCCGCGATCAGATGTTCCTCGTCGGCGGGGTCGACGAACTCGAGCCACTCGCGCGGGAAGTCGAGTGGTACTTCCCGGCTCGGCCGCATCTTCGGCATCGGAAGATCGGTCGGAGCGGGGACGGAGTCGTTCGAGGCAGCGCCTGACGTCACAACCCTCAACGCTAACACCACAACCGGGTCGCCCGGTGTTCAGGTACACCAAGTAACGTGTCCGTGTGCGTCTAGGTGTCCTCGATGTCGGAAGCAACACCGTTCACCTGCTGGTGGTGGACGCGCATCGGGGTGGCCATCCCATGCCGATGAGCTCGACGAAGGAGTCGTTGCGGCTGTCGGAGAACATGGACGACAGGGGGCGGATCACCGCGGCCGGGGCCCAGAAACTGGTCGATACGGTGGCCGATCTGGCGAATCTCGCCGCCGCGTCGGGATGTGTGGAACTGATGGCGTTCGCGACCTCCGCGGTACGCGAGGCCACCAACTCCGACGAAGTCCTGGGCCGGGTGCGCGCCGAGACCGGGGTGGACCTGCGGGTGCTGGCCGGGGTCGATGAGGCCCGGCTGACCTTCCTGGCGGTGCGCCGCTGGTACGGCTGGAGCGCGGGCCGGATCGTCAACCTCGATATCGGCGGCGGCTCGCTCGAGGTGAGCTGCGGCGTGGACGAGGAACCGGAGGTCGCGCTGTCGCTGCAGCTGGGGGCCGGCCGGTTGACCCGCAAATGGTTACCGGAGGACCCGCCGAGCAAACGGCGCATCGGCATCCTCCGTGATTGGCTCGCCGCCGAGATGGTGGATCCGGCCAAACAGCTCGCCGAAGCGGGTAAGCCCGATCTGGCGGTGGGTACCTCCAAAACCTTCCGTTCGCTGGCCAGGCTCACCGGCGCGGCGCCCTCGGGCGCCGGTCCCCGGGTCCGCCGGACACTGACCGGTTCGGGCCTGCGCCAGTTGATCGCGTTCATCTCCAGGATGACCGCCTCCGATCGTGCCGAACTGGAAGGTGTCAGCGCCGACCGGTCCCAGCAATTGGTGGCGGGAGCGCTCGTGGCCGAGGCCGCCATGCGTGCGCTTTCCCTGGATACGCTGGAAATTTGTCCGTGGGCGCTGCGCGAAGGGCTGATTCTGCGCAAACTGGATACCGATATGGATGGTGGACCACTGACAACGAACACGCCGAACGCGGTCGCCGGGAACGGTTCGACGCCCGGCGGCGCGACGTCGGCGGGCCCGATCGAAACGGTGCCTTCATGAGCAGGAACTCCAATCAACTGTCGGTAGCCGAGCTGCTGGCCCGCAATGGCGCGGAGCCGGCCGCCGGCGGTGGCCGGCGACGGCGCGGCGGGCGCGGGCTCTCGGTCGACGACCTGTCCGGCGATATACCGGCCGTCGAACGCAACGGTTCGGCCCATGCGGCTCCCGACGAGGCCGACGAGGAGTACTCCGCCGCCGAGGCGGGCGATCCGGCCGGCAACGGCTTCGATGCGCAGGGTTATGGGGGTGAGCGGGTTTCGTATGCCGCCCCGGATCCGAACAATTCGCCGATGTCGGGCCCGATCACCGTCTACAACCCGCTGGAGCCGTATGCGCCGGGCCCCGCCGCGGACGGCGCCCCCGCGCGGCTGGGTGATCCGGACCCCTATGCGAGCGACCGGGAGCAGTTCCCGCCCGCGGCGGAGGCACCGAGCCGTGGCGGTCGCCGACGCCGCGCGGAACCGGACGACGATTTCGCCGCTTCCGCGGACGACCCGGGCGCCGGGGCCCCGCCGAATCAGTCCTGGGAGACCGGTCCGCCGACGCCCGGTGGCGGGCGGGCCGCCCGCCGGCGCGCCGCGGAAGCCGCGGCCGCGGGGGAGTCCGTCACGCCCGCCGAGCCGGATGCTCCCGCGGATTACGGTCTTCCACCCGGGCCCGGTGCTTTCGGCCGATCGCCCGCTCCGGACTTCGGCGGACCGGATCCCGGTTCGCCCTGGCCGGGGCAGGGCTTCGACGGGCCGCCTCGGCTGGGTCCGCCCGGGGTCGCACCACCGACCGAGGCATGGCAGGCGACCGGACCACCGGCCGATGATCAGCGGCCCAAGCTGGAGCGCCGCCGTCGCGGTGCGCGGCCGCTGCCGGAGCCCGCTCCCTTTCCGGAATCGCCCGACCAGCCGAACGGGGACCACACCACCGTCGTATGGTCGCCGGCCGAGCAGGGTATCCGGTTGCGCGCCGGACTACAGGGGCTGGAGACTCCGCCGCACGACGCGCCCGATTTCGGTGGCCCGGGTGCCCGCAACGGCCGGCCGGCCGGGCCGATGCCCCCGCCGCCCGCCCGGGATTTCGGGCCGGACCAGGGTTTCGGCCCCGGTCAGCGCTTCGGCGCCGATCCGGGTTTCGCCCCTGACCCGGGTTACGGCCCCGACCCCCAATTCGATCCGGACCCCGGCTTCGCGAAGACGGATATCTTCGCCACCGATGTACACGGCCCCATGCGGCCGCTTCCCGCCACCTCGGGCGAGCGCTACGAAACCGGTGAATTCGAACCGGATTTCGATCCGGACGCCGACGATTACGATGACTCCGAGGACACCGCGGGTGAGAACCGCCTGGGCCGTGCGCGTTCGGCGCTGAGCGAAAAATTCGGTGCCGCCGGGGACAAATTCGCCGCGACCAAGGCGAAATTCGGGGCAGGGGCGAGCCCCACGGACCGCGAGACCGCCGAGGATCCGCGCAAACAATGGATCGTGCTCGGCGCGCAGAGTGTGGGCGCGGCGATCGCCGGGATGCTGGCGTTCAAGGGTTTCGAGATGCTGTGGGCGGGGCAGCCGCTCCTCGCGCTCGCGCTGGCGGTCGTGGTGATCCTGGGGCTCGTCGCGCTGGTGCGGATCCTGCGGCGCGGCGACGATATGTTCAGTACCGTGATCGCTGTGGTCGTCGGTGTGTTCGTCACACTGGGTCCGCTGGCATTTCTACTCAGTACGGGCTGAGCGAGGCAGCAATGGCACGCAATTCTCCCGCGGCCGGCCCGCGGGACGACGGGCAGCGCCGCGGTATCAAGGTGGGGCTGTCGACGGCTTCGGTCTATCCGCAGAACACCGAGGCGGCCTTCCGCTACGCGGCCGAACTGGGTTACGACGGTGTCGAATTGATGGTCTGGGCCGAACCGGCCAGCCAGAGCATCACCACCGTGCGCGGTTACGCGCGCAAGTACTCGGTACCGGTACTCGCGGTGCACGCGCCCTGCCTGCTCATCTCCCAGCGGGTCTGGGGTGCCGACCCGGTGGCGAAACTGGAACGCAGTGTGCGCACGGCCGAGGCCCTGGGTGCCGATACCGTGGTGGTGCATCCACCGTTCCGCTGGCAACGCCGCTATTCCGAAGGCTTCGCCGACCAGGTGAGCGAACTCGAAGAGGGCAGTTCGGTGGCTGTCGCGGTCGAGAACATGTTCCCCATGCGGGCCGACCGGCTCTTCGCCCGCCGGGCTCGCGATATCCAGCGCCTGGAACGCCGCGGCGGCCCCGGTCTGTCACTCACCGCGTTCAGCCCCGGCTATGACCCCACCGAGATCGGGTTCCGCCACTACACCCTCGACCTGTCGCATACCGCCACCGCCGGCACCGATCCGCTGGCATTGGTCGCGCGAATGGGCCGGGGCCTGAGCCATCTGCATCTGGCCGACGGCCGCGGCGCCGCCCACGACGAACATCTTGTTCCCGGCGCGGGAACCCAGCCGTGCGCGGCGGTATGCGCCATGCTGGTCCGCAACGGGTTCACCGGCCACGCCGTGGCCGAGATAAACACCCAGGATGCCCGCACCACCGCGGCCCGTGCGGACATGCTGGACCGCACCCTCGCGTTCGCCCGGACCCACCTGAACCCGGCGCTCAGCTCCCACCCCGACTCCAGCCCGATCGAGACCCGTTGACCCGGTGCGGTATCCATGGCGGCGCGAACCAGCGGCAGCGGACCGGAGGTGTGTACGGATGTGCGTCCCGATCGTCCCGGGTAGGTTCACAGCGCTGTGAGTGCTCGATGATCGCCGGTTCCCGGGCGGCCGACCACATGTGCCCCTACCGGTCCGCCTGTACGCGGGCGAGACCGCTCTACCAAGATCGACCGGCAGTATGCACTCGCGGAACGGTTACCGGGCCGAGGAGAAGGAGTACTGATGACGACGGAGACGGAACTGCACGCCGAGCGGGGTTCGGCGTCCACCGGCGCCCCGTTCCGCCGGGTGTGTTCCCTGACCGAGCTCGCTGCCGACGAACCGGGCGACGGGCGCTATCGCGGCGTCATCGACGATATCTGGACGATCGGCCCGAAGGTGCACGGCGGAACCATGGTCGCCGGTTCGGCGGCGGCCGCGAGTCGCTGGCTGCGCACCGTGGAACCGGAGCGCGCGACCATGGCCCCGCTGTCGGGGAGTACCGATTTCCTCGGCGCCCCGGAGCCGGGCGAGGTGGTCTACGACGTGACGGTCCGCAAGGTGGGCCGCCAGATCTGCCTGGTGGACGTGACACTGGGGCAGCGCGGCCGGCCGCTGGTCCGTACCGCGTTCACCTTCGGCCATCTGGACGGTCCGGAGCGACCGCCGCTCTACACCCCGGAGCACACCGATCTGCCGGTGGAACCGACGGCGGACGCCATCGGCTACGAGCCGGGCTCCTCGATGGCCCGGATCGTGCACGTGGCCCGGGGCATGGACGCCTTCCTGGACCGGGAATGGGCGCCGTTCATCGACAACGCCCACGGTGAACCCCGCTTGCGGATGTGGCTGCGCCCGCGCCCGGCCGATCAGGCCGACCCCGAGATCGCGTCCTATATCGCGATGATGGCGGCCGATATGTGTCCGCCGGTCCCCACCAATCTCGGGTATTTCGGCTGGTCCCCGACCGTGCAGATGACCACCTATCTCCGGCGGCGGCCCGCGCCCGGCTGGTTGCGCATCGTCGCCACCACACACGAGGTCGGCGGTGGGATATTCGATTCCGACCAGATCGTGGTCGACTCCACCGGCGCCCTGGTGGCCCAGAGCCGCCAGTTGGCCCTGCTGCCCTCCCCGAAGAGGTGATTACGGGGCCCCGGGCCCCGCTGTCGAGAGCATGCCAAGAACAATGGCGCCCATGACACGAATTGCGGTGATCGGTGGCGGCCGGATCGGGGAGGCCCTCATTGCCGGCCTGCTGGAGGCCGGACGGGCCGTCAAGGACTTGGTGGTGGTCGAAACGCACACCGACCGGGCCGAGCTGCTCGCGGACCGGTTCGGGGTGCGGGTGACCGACGCGGTCGGCGATGCCGCGGTGGGTGCCGATCTGCTCGTGGTCGCGGTGAAACCGGGCGATGTGGATGCCGTGCTCACCGAACTCGGTAAGGCCGACCTGGGCGGCGACCGTGATCAGATCCTGGTCTCGCTGGCGGCCGGGGTGCCGACGGCGCGGCTGGAGGCCAAACTACCCGCGGGATTCCCCGTGGTGCGGGTCATGCCGAATACCCCGATGCTGGTCGGTGAGGGTATGAGCGTGCTGGCCGGCGGCCGCTACGCCAAGGCGGAGCAGCTGGAGTTGGTCACCGAACTGCTGAGCACGGTGGGACAGACATGCGTCGTCCCCGAATCCCAGATGGACGCCGTGACCGCCGTATCGGGTTCCGGACCGGCGTATTTCTTCCTGGTCGTCGAGGCGATGGTCGAGGCGGGCGTCGGGCTGGGCCTGAGCCGCGATGTCTCGGCGCAACTGGTCACTCAGACAATGCTCGGTTCGGCGGCCATGCTCGCGGAGTCGGGGCAGAGCGCGGTCGATCTGCGCGCGGCGGTCACCTCCCCGGCCGGTACCACCGCGGCGGCGGTGCGCGAACTCGAACGCGCGGGTCTGCGGTCGGCGTTCCTGGAGGCGCTGCACGCGGCCAAACAGCGTTCCGCCGAACAGGGCGCGACCGCGGAATGACCTCCTGACCCCCAGCGTATGAACCTGATTTCTCACTCCCGTCGCAGTAATCCCACTGGTCCCGCTAAGCTTCAAGGAGCACGTGCGTGTCTGTTCCGCTGGTGGGGAAGCCGGCGGCGCGGACGTGCCGGAGGTCAGTGGTGCGATGATGTCTTCGAACAAGATGTCCGCTAACAGCGGCGGTGGTTCGTCGCCAGGACAATCAATACTCGGTGGTGGTACGCAATTCCTCACCGTCGCCGAGGTGGCGAATTTGATGAGAGTTTCCAAGATGACGGTGTACCGGCTGGTGCACTCGGGAGAGCTACCGGCGGTTCGTGTCGGGAGATCTTTCCGGGTACACGCCAAGGCGGTGCACGATTATCTGGAAACGTCCTATTTCGATGCCGGGTGAAGGCGGTTACCGGCCTGCGGGAGCGGGCCGGTAACATCAACGCTCGCTGTGTTGGATCGGCGGCGCGCTGCGTCCCTTTCGGGGCCGCGCGGGGCCGCCGCCTCCAGGGCTGAGATTCAGCCGCGAGCAACCGGGCATACGACCGGACAGTTGACGTAAGCGAGCGCGAGACGCGCCGAGGAGAGAACGCGAGGACACCCTATGGGTTCTGTGATCAAGAAGCGCCGCAAGCGCATGTCGAAGAAGAAGCACCGGAAGCTGCTTCGTCGTACCCGCGTGCAGCGGCGCAAACTCGGCAAGTAAGCGCAACCGCGCAACGTCCTCGGCGGAACCCGCTACCATTCGGTAGCGGGTTTCGTCGCGTTTCCATCAACTGAAATCGGGGTTAGGTCCCCGTTAAGAAGCCGGTGGTGGCTGCGCCGGTCGTTAGGCTGGTAGTCGGAACTATTGAGCGGGGGCTCGATGCTCGAGGTGGAACGGTCCGGTGCAGGTGGACACTGAAGCGAACGGCAGCTACAAGCCCAAGGTCGTACTGGTGACAGGCGCCAGTCGGTACTTCGGTGGCAATGTCGTGTGCCGGCTCGTCTCCGACCCCGAGATCGAGCGGGTCGTCGCGGTCGACGTACTCACCCCCGCGCCGCCGCTGCGCCGCCGGATGGGGCGCGCCGAATTCGTGCGTGCCGATATCCGGAACCCGTTGATCCGCAAGGTTTTCGAGCGTTATCAGGTCGATACCGTGGTGCATACCGCGGTGCTGTCGCAGCCGCCTTCGGGCGGCGGGCGGGCCGCGATGAAGGATATGAACGTCCTCGGAGCGATGCAGCTGTTCGCCGTCTGCCAGAAATCGCCGGCCGTGCGCCGGGTGGTGTCACGTTCCAGTTCCGGGGTATACGGGGGGAGTGCCAAGGATCCCGCGCAATTCACGGAGGAGATGAGCGCCCGCAGGCCACCGTCGGGCTGGTTCGCCCGGGACATGATCGAGATCGAGGGCTTCGCCCGCGGTCTGGCCCGGCGCCGTCCCGATATCACCGTGCTCACATTGCGCCTGGCGCCGATGGTCGGACCAGGCCTGGGTGCCCGGGCGGGGCAACTGCTGCGGTCCCCGATCACCCCGACCGTGCTCGGCCGGGACGCGCGGATGCAGTTCCTCCACGAGGAGGACGCGGTCGCCGCCTTGGTGCACGCCGTCCGGTCCGGTCCGGGCGGCACCTTCAATGTGGCCGGTGACGGCGTCCTCGCACTTTCCCAGGCGGTCCGTCGTTCCGGTCGGGTCGCAATGCCGGTACCCTGGTCGGTGTTCCGCACCGTCGGCCGGACATTGATGAGTCCGGTGATGCGTGATTTCAGTTCCGAACAGCTCGATTACTTTCTCTTCGGTTGTGGTCTGGACACGACGCGTATGCGCGGCGAACTCGGGTTCGAGCCGCGCTGGACGACGGTACAGGCGTTCGACGACTTCACCGGGGGCGCAGCGTCGCGGCCCGTGGTCGATCCAGCGTGGATCGACGCCGCAGAAAACAAACTGCTCGGCCTCATCAAGGCCGGTACGGGAGCACATACATGAACGACGTCGCCAAAGTCATCAGACTGCAGGACCTCGCTACCGTGCCGCGGCCACGGCCCGCGACACGTAACTGGACCGGTTCTGCCGACCGGTCGGTGACCTCGCTGACCGACCGTCTCACCCCGCCCACACCCACCGCGCCGCGCTCGGTCACCGATCTGATGCGCGCCGCCCTCGGTAGGCAGATCGGGCGTACCGCCGAATTCGCCCGGCGCCGGCTCACCGGCGACTACCAGGTCGACGAATTCGGGTTCGACGAGCACCTACTCGAATCGGTACTGCTGCCGGCCCTGCGCCCGCTGGCCGACAACTGGTTCCGGGTGCAGACCAGTGGCATGGAGAACGTCCCCGAGGTCGGTGGTGCCCTGATCGTGGCCAACCACGCCGGCACGGTGCCCATCGACGGGCTCATGCTGCAACTCGCGGTGCACGACCACCACCCCAAACAGCGCGCCCTGCGCCTGCTGGCCGCCGATCTGGTCTTCGAGATGCCCATGCTGGGCACCCTGGCCCGTAAAGCCGGCCACACGCTGGCCTGCCGCCCCGATGCCGAACGGTTGTTGAGCGCCGGCGAACTCACCGGTGTGTTCCCCGAAGGTTTCAAGGGCGTCGGCAAGAAGTACGCCGACCGGTACAAACTGCAGCGATTCGGGCGCGGCGGATTCGTCGCCGCGGCGGTCCGCGCCGGAGTACCGATCATCCCGTGCTCGATCGTGGGGTCCGAGGAGATCTATCCGAAGATCGCCGATATCAAGCCGCTGGCCCGGCTGCTCGGCCTGCCCTACTTCCCGGTGACCCCCACGTTCCCGCATCTGGGCCCGCTGGGCGCGGTCCCGCTGCCCTCGAAGTGGTACATCGAGTTCGGTACCCCGATCAGCACCAGCGAGTACCAGGCCGAGGACGCCGACGACCCCATGCTCATGTTCGAGGTCACCGACCAGGTCCGCGAAACGATCCAGCAGACCCTTTACAAACTGCTGGTCAGACGCCGCAACGTCTTTATGGGCTGACAGGTGGGTGGCACGGCCACCCACCTCTTACTGCGCACTCCTGCGGCGGGTGACCGCGGCGGCGACCGCCCCGCCCGCGGCGCCCAGGGCGAGGGCGGTGGGCACCCCGATCTTGGCGGCTTTGCGGCCGGTGCGGAAATCACGGATCTCCCAGCCGCGGGCCTTGGCGACCTCGCGGAGATCGGAATCCGGGTTGATCGCCACCGCGGTGCCGGTGAGCGACAGCATGGGTACATCGTTGTGGCTGTCGGAGTAGGCGGTGCAGCGTTTGAGGTTGAGGCCCTCGCGGATGGCCAGGGCCCGGACGGCGTGCGCCTTACCGAGGCCGTGCAGGATATCGCCGACCAGGCGGCCGGTGAATTTTCCATCGACGCTTTCGGCCACGGTGCCCAGGGCCCCGGTCAGGCCGAGGCGTTTGGCGATCACCTGCGCGAGCTCGACGGGGGTGGCGGTCACCAGCCACACCTGCTGACCGGCGTCGAGGTGCATCTGCGCCAGCGCGCGAGTGCCGGGCCAGATCTTGTCGGCGATGATCTCGTCGTAGATTTCCTCGCCGAGCGCGGCGAGTTCGGCAGTGGACCGCCCGGCGATGAATTCCAGCGCCTTCTCTTTACCGGTGGCCATATCGGTGCTGCTCTCTTTGCCGGTGATCCGGAACTTCACCTGCTTCCACGCGATATCGACCAGGTCGGCGCTGCGAAAGTATTTGCGCGCGGCCAGACCCCGGGCGAAATGCACGATCGAGGCGCCCTGCACCATGGTGTTGTCCACATCGAAAAAAGCCGCCGCGGTGAGATCGCGCGGGACCTCCGGCGGGGCGCCGACGGCCGCCCGCTCGGCGTCCTGCAGGGCCAGTGCGGCGTCCGCGCTGGCCTCGCCGGCGACATTGGCGCGGACCTCCTCTTCGCTGGGCCCGAACGGACTGCGCGAAATACGCGCCAGCTGCTCGGACAGGCCCTGTCCGAGCGGGCCCAGATTCCATCGGACCGGAAGTTCCCCGAACCGGCCCGCGATGAACCCGGATTTCCCCACCTTCGATCGTTCCGGCACCAGTACCTCCGCCTGTTCGCGCGAATCACGTCCACAGTAACCGGACGGCTGCCCCGAGACGCACTACAGCCCGCCGCGTCCGGTCCGCGGCGGGTTGAATAGCGGTCATGACGAACTCGACGACGCATGAGGTGACCCTGCTGACCCGCGCCGGTTGCGGTATGTGCGAGCGGGCCCTGGAACAGCTGCGGGCGATCTGCGCGGAATTCGGTATCGAGGCCGGCAGCGTGGATGTGGACGCGGTCGCCGGCACCGAGCCCGGGCTGCGCGCCGAATACGGGGACCGGCTGCCGGTGGTCCTGCTCGACGGCCGGGAACACAGTTATTTCGATGTGGACGAGACCCGGTTGCGGGCCGATCTGAATCGTTGACAGTGTCCGAATTCCGGCCGGGGATCGTACAAGGTCGGGTCGCGACACAAAATGAGGCGAATTTCACCGACTTTGTGCATGGGTTCACAAGCAGTTACGGTGGTGGCACGCGAGCCGCAGGCCGGGGCGAGTATCCGGCCGCCGGTAGCAGGTGAATCAACCCATATCCGACCCCGTCATCGGCGCATGGACCGCAACGGAGGTCGCCGAGCACCCGGGCCGCTTCGGCCCGGACGAGGAGCCAGGACGTGACAGAGCACCATGAGACGCGCGACGTCTCCGGCGATGCTCCCAACGTCACCACCCGCACACTGCAGAAGGGCATCCCCCAGGCTACGGTGGCGCGGCTGGCCACCTATCTCCGGGTGCTCGCCCTGCTGACCGATGACGGTGTGGCCATCGTATCCAGTGAGGAACTGGCTGTCGCGGCGGGTGTCAATTCCGCCAAGCTGCGTAAGGACCTGTCCTTCCTGGGCCCCAACGGGGTTCGCGGTGTGGGCTACGACGTGGCGCGGCTGCGGGCTCGGATCGAAGATGTGCTCGGGCTGTCCGGTGGGCATCGGGTGGTCCTGGTCGGCGCCGGCAATCTCGGGCGCGCGCTGGTCGGCTATCGCGGGTTCCGGCGCCGCGGCTTCGCGGTGGTCGGAGTCTTCGACAACGACCCCGAGGTGATCGGCCGCGAGGTCGAGGGCCTGCGGGTATGTGACGCGGCCGGCCTCACCGACGGTATCGCCGTACTGCGCCCGACCATCGCGGTGATCGCCGTGCCCGACGACGCTGCCCAGCAGGTATGCGACGAACTGGTCGCCGCCGGGGTGCAATCCATCCTGAGTTTCGCGCTGTGCCCGCTGACCGCACCGCCGGGCGTCGAATTACGCCGGGTGGATCTGGCGGTGGAGATGCAGATGCTCTCGTTCGAGCGGGTCCGCAATGCCGACCCGGAGGAGCCTGCCACCGGCCCGGGTGACGGGGTGAACACCGTGGATGTGGTGGAGAACGCGCCCCGAGCGGCAAACGATCCCATGGCGGTCGGCGTTGCAACCGGTAGTGCCGTGCCGTCCGCTCACCCGCTGAACGGCTCCGGCCGGATCGCTCGCCGGATGCCCGCGCATTCGTCGCCGGGCTCCACCGGGCTGTCCCACTGTGCGGCGCAGGCCGCCCAGACGACCTCGCATACGGCAACGGAGCCAACCAGCAAGGGATCGGTGGTCACACCATGAGCGTTCTTCTCGTCGGGATCTCACATCGCAGCGCGCCCGTGGCGATGTTGGAGAAGGTGGCGATCACCGATGCCGATCGGCCCAAGCTGATCGACCGCATGCTGGCCTCCAGCCATATCTCCGAAGCCATGATCGTCTCCACCTGCAACCGGGTGGAGATCTACGCGGTGGTCGACGCGTTCCACGGTGGTCTGGCCGATGTCGGTGAGCTGCTGACCGGCCATTCCGGGCTGCCGATGCCGGAGCTGACCCGCCACGCCTATGTGCGCTACAGCGAGGCCGCCGCCGAGCATCTGTTCGCGGTGGCCAGCGGGCTGGATTCGATGGTGGTCGGCGAGCAGCAGGTGCTCAGCCAGATCCGCAGCGCCTACACCACCGCCGACGCCCAGCAGGCCGTCGGCCGGACCCTGCACGAACTCTCCCAGCAGGCGCTGCGCGTCGGTAAACGGGTGCATTCGGAAACCGGCATCGACCGGGCCGGTGCCTCGGTGGTGTCGGTGGCCCTCGACCGGGCGACCACGGTTCTCGGACCGCTGGCCGGTCGTACGGCCGCGGTGATCGGCGCCGGTGCCATGGGCGGCCTGTCGGTCGCGCATCTGGCCCGCGCCGGGATCGGACGGATCCTGGTGGTCAACCGCACCATCGAACGAGCGCAGCGGCTCGCCGCGACCGCGGAGTCACACGGCGTGGCGGCGCAGGCCTATGAACTGTCCCGGCTCGCCGAGGCGCTGTCGGTGGCCGACGTGGTGGTCACCTGCACCGGCGCGGTGGGGTCGGTGGTCACCCTGGCCGACGCGCACAACGCGCTGTCGGACCCCGATCGCGGGCCGGGCCGCCCGATGGTGTTCTGCGATCTGGGCCTACCCCGGGATGTGGACCATGCGGTGGCGGGGCTGCCCGGGGTCACGGTGATCGATATCGAGACCCTGCAGCACGACCCGGCCGCCGGTGCCGCGGCCGGCGATACCGCCGCCGCGCGTGCCATCGTCGCCGAGGAACTGGCCAAATACCTGGCCGGACAGCGAATGGCCGAGGTCACGCCGACCGTCGCCGCGCTGCGCCAGCGCGCCGCCGAGGTGGTGGAGGCCGAACTGCTGCGGTTGGATTCGCGGCTGCCGCGGCTGGCCGACCCCGAACGTGACGAGGTGGCCCGCACCGTGCGACGGGTGGTGGACAAACTGCTGCACGCGCCGACGGTGCGGGTCAAACAACTGGCCAGCACTCCCGGCGGCGACAGCTACGCCGAAGCGTTGCGCGAACTGTTCGAACTGACACCCGGATCGGCCCAGGCGGTCGCTGCGCCCATGGAGATCAGCCGGGCCGCACACAACGGGGCCGGCTGGATGGGGCTGGACGGCGAAGTAGCCCTGGCCGACGATTTCACACCCGGCGGCCACGACGAGGAACAGGAGCAGTCGACATGACCATCCTGCAGGGCTCGGACGCGGCAGCGGTCGCGGGCGCCGCGGGGCCCGGAGCGGGCCGGCGTCCGTGGCGGATCGGCACCCGCGGCAGTCTGCTCGCGCGGACCCAGGCCGGTGACGTGCGGGACGCACTGATCGCGGCCGGGCAGCCGGCGGAGCTGGTGATCGTGGAAACACCGGGCGATCTGTCCGCCGACCCGGTCCAGGAGATCGGGGTGGGCGTGTTCACCAGTGCGCTGCGCGCCGAACTCGCCGCCGCGAACATCGATATCGCGGTGCACTCGTACAAGGATCTACCCACCGCCGGCGACGACCGTTTCGCACTCGCCGCCGTACCTCCGCGCCAGGACCCGCGCGACGCGCTCGTCGCCCGCGACGGCCTGGTACTGGGTGAGCTACCACCGGGCGCGGTGGTCGGCACTTCCGCGCCGCGCCGGGTGGCGCAGCTGCTGGCCTTGGGCCTGGGCCTGGAGATCCGGCCGCTGCGCGGCAATCTCGACACCCGGCTGCGTCAGGTCGCCGAAGGCGAGCTGGACGCCGTCGTGGTCGCGCGTGCCGGATTGGCCCGGATCGGCCGCCTGGACGCCGTCACCGAAGCGCTGGAACCCGTGCAGATGCTGCCGGCGCCCGCGCAGGGTGCGCTGGCCGTCGAATGCCGCGCCGATGACACAGACCTGATCGAGCTGCTCACCGTCCTCGACGACGCCGCCACCAGAACGGCCGTCACCGCGGAACGGGCGCTGCTCGCCGAACTCGAGGCGGGCTGCACCGCGCCCGTCGGAGCGATCGCCGAAATCGTCGAATCTCTGGACGACGACGGGCGCATCGTCGAGGAACTCTCGCTGCGCGGCTGTGCCGCCGCGCTCGACGGTTCCGATGTGATACGGGCCTCGACGGTGGGAGCACCGGCCGAGGCCGCCGAACTCGGCCGCGCACTGGCCCGCGAACTACTGGAGCTGGGCGCGCAGGAGCTACTCGCCGCCGAACCCGGCACCGTGGAACCGGACCTCGCGAGAGCCGGAGACAACACCACCCCGGTGGGAACGAGCACCGCCGCAGCGGAACCGAGCGCCGCTGCCGCGGGAACGAGCACCGCCACGGACTTCACCGAACCCAGTCCAATGGAGAACAACCGATGAGTCGAGCCAGCAAGAAGCATCCGGGGCGGATCCTGTTCGTCGGATCGGGCCCGGGGGACCCGGCATTGCTGACCACCCGATCGCGCGAAGTGCTGTGCCGGGCCACCCTCGCGTTCACCGATCCCGATGTGGACGCCGGAGTGCTCGCCCTGATCGGCACCGAGGTCGAACCGGAACCCGACGGGGAGCGTTCGGTCGATGTCCGGCCCGCCCTCGGTGAGCCCGCCGAGGTCGCCAAAACGTTGATCGCCGAAGCCAAAGCCGGCCACGATGTGGTGCGGGTGGTCTCCGGTGACCCGCTCACCACCGACGCGGTGATCGCCGAGGTCACCACGGTCACCCGCTCGCATATCGTCTTCGAGGTGCTGCCCGGGCTGCCCTCCGGTTCGGCGGTGCCCAGCTACGCCGGTATCGCGCTGGGCTCCGGTCACACCGAGGCCGATGTGCGTGGCGAAGTGGACTGGCCCGCCCTGGCCGCCGCGCCCGGACCGCTGGTGCTGCACGCCACCTCCGGCCATCTGGCCGAAACCGCGAGCGCCCTGGTGGAACACGGCATGGCCCCGCAGACCCCGGTCGCGGTCACCGTCCGCGGCACCACCCGCCAGCAGCGCACCATCGAAGCCACCCTGGCCACCCTGAACAGCGCCGCCTCCGAACTGGTCGGCCCGCTGGTGGTCACCATCGGCAAGGCGGTCGCGCAGCGGTCGAAGATGTCGTGGTGGGAGTCGCGCGCACTGTACGGCTGGACCGTGCTCGTGCCGCGGACCAAGGACCAGGCCGGCGAGATGAGCGAACGGCTGGTCACCCACGGCGCCATCCCCAAGGAAGTGCCGACCATCGCGGTGGAACCGCCGCGCAGCCCCGCGCAGATGGAACGCGCCGTCAAGGGTCTGGTGGACGGTCGCTACCAGTGGGTGGTCTTCACCTCCACCAACGCCGTCCGCGCGGTCTGGGAGAAGTTCGCCGAATTCGGTCTCGACGCCCGCGCGTTCTCGGGCGTGAAGATCGCCTGCGTCGGCGAGGCCACCGCCGAGAAGGTGCGCTCCTTCGGTATCAACCCGGAACTGCTGCCCAGCGGGGAACAGTCCTCGCTCGGCCTGCTCGCCGACTTCCCGCCCTACGACGACGTATTCGACCCGGTGAACCGGGTCCTGTTGCCGCGCGCGGATATCGCCACCGAGACCCTGGCCGAAGGACTGCGCGAACGCGGCTGGGAGATCGACGATGTCACCGCCTACCGCACCGTGCGGGCCTCCCCGCCGCCCGCGGAAACCCGCGAGATGATCAAGACCGGCGGCTTCGACGCCGTGCTGTTCACCTCGAGCTCCACGGTCCGCAACCTGGTAGGAATCGCCGGAAAACCGCACGCCCGAACCATCGTGGCCTGCATCGGCCCGAAAACCGCCGAGACCGCGGTGGAGTTCGGCCTGCGCGTCGATGTGCAGCCGGAAGTCGCGCAGGTGGGCGCACTGGTGGAAGCCCTCGCCGAACACGCGGCCCGGCTCCGGGCGGAAGGGCTCTTGCCGCCCCCGCGGAAGAAGAGCCGCCGCAGCCGGTAATGCTGTGTTAATTGGCGGCGCCTGCGGCGCCGCGGGGTCGAGGCCCCCTCGGTCCCGCCGTTCAGCGCATGCGCCGCAGGCGCGAGTCTCGGGCGCTGAACGGCG
>NZ_JBKOOL010000046.1:0-35016 GCF_046764065.1 Nocardia sp. NPDC002869 | reverse complement strand
GGCTTCGTGCCCGGTCGGCGAGATCGACGCCTGATTATCCGCCGAGATCGGACCCGGCCGGCCCGAGGTCCAGGAACACCGTTTCACCGTTGGCGTCATCCAGACCGTCGTTATCGGTGACCACATACAGATGTCCGTTACCCCCGACGGTGACCCCCTCGACCTTCTCCTGGACGTAACCGTTGGTCGCCCGCAGATCCGGCAGCAGGTCGCGAATCAGCTTCTTCGGCAGGACCTCGGGAGCTTTTTCCGCCTCGGTCACCCCACCGCCGGCGGGGATCTCGACCCGGTAGATCGCCTTCAGCGCGGCGTCCGGACCGTTGAGCTTATCGCGTTCGAGCACGAGCAATCCGCCGTCGTGGACCACGATTTCGGACAATCCGATCCAGTCACCCTGGGCGTCGGTGCTCTCCAACTGGTAGCCGAACCACTCCCACCGGCCGTTCGTGTAGCGCCCGATCCGACCGACACCCTTCGGGTCGCCTTTCAGTTCCCGCTGCAGCACCACCCAGACGGCGTCACCATCGACGGCCACTCCTTCGAGTCCCTGACCGCCCAGCCCGGCCGCGATATCCGCGGGCAGCGCGACGCGCTCTTCGATACCACCGTCGGCGCCTGCGATCACCAGTTCGTTTCCCGTACCCTCTGCACCTTCGACGGCCAGGACGAATCCGCCCTCGGGGCGAGCCGAGAGCCCTTCGATATCGAGCGTTACGGGCGCACCGTTCCCGGTGATCGGGATCTGCCGGTCGATAACAGCCGGCGACCGTGAGGTATCGACTCCGAGGATCCGCGCCGGCCCGTAGGCATTATCGGTGGCGGTGAACAGCCGGTTTTCGTCGGCGGGGTCGGCGGACAAGGCGCCGAGCGCTCCCCAGCCGATCGGTGCCCCGTCGGCCTCCGCCGAGATGATCGACGGGAATACCGGGGTACCGCCGCTTCCGGTGAACGCGTCACCGTAGCCGTAGATATTGACCGCGGCCCGCACCCGGGCCTCGGCGTCATCGGTTTCCGACGCGACCACCAGCAGACCCCGCTGCGGGACCGGCACGATGCCTTCGGGCCCCGGTGTCGTCGGCAGGATCTGGACGAATTTCGGGTCGGTGACATCGCTGAGGTCGTAGACCGCGACGAAGTTGCTGCGTTCGGAGGCGACCAGAGCGGTCGGTCGGCCACCGATCTCGGTGATCGCCAGCCCCTCGGGTTCCGGGCCCTTCGCCTCGGCCCGGCCTTCGTTGTGCAGACCCGTCTGCACCGTCAGCCGCTCGAAGGTGTTCCCGGCATCCCACACGACGGCACCGGTGGCGGCGTCGAAAATCGACCAGCCCCGGGTGCCGCCCTTCCAGTCGCCTTCGTTGGCGGTGGCCAGGTGGTCGTCGCCGATCCAGCCGATCGCGTCGGGTTCCCGCGGGGTCGCCGGAATGGAGCCGGTCTGCTCCAGCACACCGTCCTCGACGGTATCGATACCGTTCACCGCCACGGTCCCGGCGTCGAAAAACGACGACACCACTCCCGTCTTCCCGTCGATGACGGCGATCCCGTTGTTTTCCTGCAGCGTCACCGCGACCTGGCCCCGGGAATTGATGGACACATATTCGGGCTCGAGGTCCTCGGGAGTGTCCAGGCCCGCGGCACGCGCGGCCTCCACATCGAAATCGACACTGCGCGTCTTCCACTGGGCCGGCGCCCCACCGAGGTCGATGAGCTGGACGAACCCGGTCGGCTGCTGCGGCAGATCGCCCTCGTCGCCACCGGCGGGGGTGAACTCCTCGTCGCGCTGATTCTCCATCGCGACCGCGGCGAACGACCCGTCCTTACTCATGGCGATCGAATCCGGCTGGCCGCCCAGATCGATACTGTGCACCCGGCTGCGGTCGCCGACCCGCACCACATCGAGGCGACCCGACGGTTTCGTGAAATCGCCACCGGTCGTATCGACGACCACCAGTACGTACTCACCGTGGGCGATCACCGAGGTCGGCTGATCGTCGGCGTGGCCGAGTTCGGCCAGCGACAGCGTGCCCAGTCCGGCCGGCTTCGCCGGATCGCGGATATCCAGGAACCCGATCCGTTTGGCGGTGGCATCGGTGTAGATGAGGATGTTGCCGTCCGGCGTCACGGTGGAGATCTCGGCCACGGTCTCGGTATCGATCGGCTCCCCGGCGGGCCGGTTCGTGTACACCGGGTAGGTGGCCAGCCGGTGGTAGCTCTCCGCGGCCGGCGGGTTCCAGTCGATCGACGACCCGTCCCTGCCGGATTCATCACTCGAGCAACCGACTGCCAACAGCGCTACGGCAGCGGCCACAGCCACCACCCGACTCGGGTTCGACGTCGTCATTGATCCTCTGCTTCACACACGGGCACGTAGTCGCGCCAGCTTGGCGTCCGCAGATGAGCTCTCGGCAACCGATCGGCAACGCCAAGGAAACGGACAAACGTCCAACTGAATCTGAACGGCTCGATTGTGGCGGCGGCGAACTCCGTGAATACGACCGTTACCACTCACTCCCCCGCGTCCTTCCGAGCAGCCGGGGTGTCGGGGCTTGTGACTACCAGCGGAGCGGGATGACACCGGCCCCCGCTTCCGAACGCCCTCGATTGCGGACCGTCTACCGCACCGCACGAAGTGCCGCGGCGATCCGTTCTATATCCAGATCGACCACGACGTCGTCACCGTTCCACACCCCGCGCTCGCTGATCGCCAGCCCGATCAGGGCCAGCTCCGCCGCGTCCGCACGCAACGCACCCTGTTCCCGGCTCTCCTCGCCTATGTCGTCCGATTCGTCTCGATTCCACGCGGCCATCGCGGATTCAGCCGTTGCCCGGGGTATCCGCACTTCCACCCGGCCGATCTGTCGATCGAAATGGGCACCGATCGTCCGGAGCACCTGCCGATCCGCCGCGTACCGCGCGTACTGATCCTGATCATCCACGCTCCGAGGATAGGCAGTCCGGCTGATCACCTAACTCGGCCGCATCGTCATGCCCGCCGGACACCTGGCCCTCATGATGCCGTCGGCCCTCGGGCTCGCCGTCGAGAAAGACCTGCAACGGCAACCGAACGATCCCACCGCCACTATCCACCTGGCCAATCCCCACTATTCACAAGGGGCCCTTCTCTGATAGCTTCGTCCTCATGGCTGATCCTGGGGGGGATCCCGCACCCGACCGATGCCGTCACCGTCGTACCCGACGAGGTGCGAGCGGTGGGGCAGTTCGTCGCCGATATCGCCCCGAATCTCCGCGCCGGCCTGGATTCGGCGAGTACGGAAGTCGATGCCCTGCTCGCCGACGGTTGGCGGGGTGACGCCTCCGACGAGTTCAGCGGCGGCTGGACCGAGCTCCGTGACGGTGGCATCAAAATCTTGCAGGCGTTGGACGGGATGGCTGCCGAGCTGGGTATTCAGGCCGGCAGTTACGAAACCACCGACGACGGTACCGCTCAGCAGTTCCCGAGTTTGAAGCTATGAATTCGGAATTCACCGTCGATGTCGAGTGCCTCGACGCCATCGTGACGCGCCTGCCGAACCTGGCCACATATCTGACCGAACAACTCGACCTCATCGACGACAAAGTCGCCGGCCTGGACGGAGCCTGGGAAACGGTCGCCGCCGCCTACCGCGACGCCCACCTGATGTGGTGCGCCGGGGCCCGCGAATTCGCCACCGGTCTGGCCGATATCAGTGATGCGGCCCGCACTGCCCACACCCGCTACACCACCGCCGCCGAAGTCAACCGGAAAATGCTGCAGGACGGGTGAACCATGGCGTCGGTTATCGACTCCGGCATGTATTACACCGCCGCCCAGAAATGCCGCTTGCCGGCCGGGGATATCTGCCTGGCGTTGGGGCCGCTGCACAGCACCCTGGTCCATGAATGCGGGGGTATGGCCGGTGACCACGAGAAGGCCGCGGCTTGGACCACCGGCTACGACCAGCATGCCGCCGATATCGTTACCCTCGCGGCAACCTTGGCCAACTCGCACAGGTCGGCCGCATCCCCAACGGGGACGTCACACAACTCGGCAAAGCCAAAGACGCCCGGCAGGCATTTGCCGACCACCCCACCACCACCGGTGCGGCCGACCGGATCAAAGGCATCAACGCCGCCTTCACCGGCAGCACCGACCCCGATATCACCGATATCGAAACCAAACTCACCACCCTGACCCGCGCCGCGGAAATGCTGGCCCAAGCATCCAAAGCCCTGGTCACGCCTGTAGGTGAGCACCGCGACGCACTCGCGGACATGCGCGATGACATCCAAGCCGCAGTCGCCACCGCCGGTAAAGAGATCACCGCCGCCATCGTCATCACCGCCGGAATCGTCGCGATAGCCGCCTTCGCCTCCGCCGGCCTCGACGCCCCCGCAGCAGCCGGCGGCGGCGTCTTGGTCACTGCCGAAATCGTCACCGCCGCCGCCGGAATCATCAAAAACGCCGTCACCATCAGCCGGCTCCTGATCATCTTCGGCTCCGTCGTCGCAGTCGGCACCGCCTCCGGCGCCTTCACCGCCATCCCCGATCTCACCACCAACGGCATCAACGCCGCGCTGGCCTCCATCGCCGCAATGAGCGTTCACATAGGTACGGACGACGATGGAGGTCCGCCAGATTCCACGGTTGCAGCGAGTGACCTTCTCGGGCTCGGACCTTCGTCGAGCAAACTTCACTGGTTGTCTGCCGTGGGTTACCGTCCTCGGCCACGACAGAAGTGGTCCTGCGTGAACGCGGTCTCACTCGTCGAGCGCGCTCGCCAATACAGTGGCGGCCTCACGGATCTCACCGCAGGGGTCCGGAGCATCGGCCGCGGGAGCTGCCGTCAACGTGACACCGAACGTCCCATCGGGAGCTTCGACAACGGCATCACACGCAGGCAAGGTCGTCCCCGTCACCCGATAGACGACGGCAGGACGGCGGTTGATCGGCGCGGAATCGAAAACCTCATGGTCCTTGTCGGCGCCGACGTCGGTAACCGATTCCGTACTCGTGGTGATGTTGAGCGACAGGATCGGCATTTTCTCGCCGTCGACCATCGAGTAGCGACGGAAACTACAGCCGATCTTCGTCAACAACGAGCTGCCGGTGATTTCGGCTGCCTGCCGTTGACGGCTTCCGGGGTCGAACCCTACCCGGTCGATCAGTGCATCCTCGACTTCGAAGCACGGATCGAATGCGACCTCACCGGGCACTGCATTTCCAGGAGCGGGCAGTACAGGTAGGCCGATGCCCTCGGCAGCGGGAGCGGCGGACGATTGCGCAGTGGACGTGCTCGCCTCCGATGGCGTGATGGGTGCAGACTCCGCCGATTCGGAGGGCCCGCACCCGGTTACCAAGCCGACTACCGCTGCCAGGCCGACGGCCGCAGTCGGAACAACAGACAAAAGGTACCGGCGCGGAGCACGGTGGCCCTGGCTGTTCGTCCTGAATGAGCACCGATGTAGCACCACGAACTATCGTCCCCACTGTCCGGCCGGTTGAATCGACGACGGTAGCCGACGACTCCCACCTGCGAGTCAACCGGAGTGTAGTACGGGAGCCGGGCCACCGATGTACACCGCCCGCAGCCGGAGGTGTTATCGTCCGAGAGCGTACTGAACGCAGATCCAAGGGGGGTCGTGGTCTCGAACTACCTACGTCGGCGTCGACTGGGCGAGTCGGCTGCGAGGTTCCGTGTAGACGGTTTCGTCCCCGGCAACCCCTTCGAAGCATCGTGAAAAGCCGTGACCTACACGCCCGCATCGACGCCTTCCTGCGTGACTTCCTCCGCCGCGGTCCGGCAAGTAGTGGGCGTATCCAGGCACTCCGCCTCGTGGCGGCGGTCGCTGTCGCAGCGGGCATCATGGTATTCGTCTCCCAGGTCGGAAACCCCTTCGTACAAGACGAGGGAGCGGCCGTAGGCAATTCGACTGTCTGGAAACCCCCGGGACCGATCGGCCCGACCGATCCGCCCCCGCCACCGGACCATCCTCGCCTCGAACCACCATCGATGACTTCGGTCCCAGAGGGTGAGCCGCAGCCGGTACCGACCAAGTACGGGCTCACTTATACGGTGCCGTCCGGAAATGGGTGGCGACCGAGCAATCAGACAGTCGTGGGCTATTCCGATCCGTCCGGGCATGGAACGCTCGCCACCTACGGGGCCGTCAGCGACTACGGCGCGCACTACTGCCCCGAGACGGACACCTCTTCCCTCGCGTTCATCGGGGTCCGGGGACGAAACGGCTCAGACGTGGCGACGGCCGCACGTCAAGAGATCGAGAAAACATCCGCTCTCTTCGCGATCCCCGGAGCCCGCCCGCCCCGCGTGGAAATAAGTCCGCCCACGGAGTTCGGCCTCGACGGCCGTCCCGCGGTCCGTTACACAGCGTCGGTTTCCGAACTGCCGCAAGTCGCCTCATGTGATCCTGCCGCGTCGGAGTTCACGGTCGTGGCCACACCTGCACCCGCGACCGCGGAAATCGCGGTCTTCGTGTTGCGCCGGCATATAGGTCTGGAGGGGGCACTAAGCGTGAGCGCAGTCGACGACATAATTCGAACGATTCGAGAGAGCACATAAGGGTGAGGGTGTAATCAATTGGTAGAAGATTTCCGGGCACACGCCGGCGAGATCGCCGGTATGGGCAACCTCATGGAGGAGATCGGCAAGGATGCGTGGAACGCTGCCGACTTCATTCGCAAGGAGGGGCCACCTGCCGAATGGTTGAACGCGGAGATCATCAACGGTCTGCTGGAACCTTTGCGGACGTTCTCGGAAACCACCCGGATACGCATGCTCGGTATCGGAACGACAACCGCCGACAGCGCGCTCTCGCTACGAGACGCCGCATGGCTCTACGTGGACCAGGACAACCGGACCTATGAAGCACTGAACCGGCAAAAGGTCAATCTGCTCGCACCGGGCCAGGAGGTTCCGGCGCTCTCCGATCAGGAGGCGGTGGGGGCGACCAGCGCTTTCGAGGGCGCGGTTGCGTACCCGAAACCGGAGAATGTGCAGCTCGACCCACCCACGGCGAACAAAGAAGAGTTGATCGGCCTCATCGGGGACGTCGCACCACCTCTCGGGGCGGTCAACGACACGGTGAAACGCCTGACCAAGGCTGCCGGCAAGGAGTTCGATCCGCTGGGCGAAGCCTTGAAGCCGATCCCGGGCAACTGGACCGAGATCCGCCGGATCGGCGAGGCGTACAAGATCGCCGGCCAGGCGCTCGAAGCGTGTGGAAAGAACCTGGAATCGGGCGCCAAGCGCGTCGACGCATATTGGGACGGCCAGGCGGCACTCGCGTTCAGCGACTGGTCCGCCCGTCAGATCGCCGCGATGAAGTGGGAAGGCCCTACGGGGAGAATCATCTCCGAGGGCTTGGGCATGGTCTCGGATGAAATCCGGGACGCGATTCGCAGTGTGCTCACTTGGCTGTGGGAAATGCTCGAAAGCCAGGTCAAGATCGACGGCGTGACGGACGCATTCAAGTTCGCCTTCAAGAAGATTCCGGTCGTGGGCTGGACCGCCCAGATCACCGAACTGGCGTTCAAGATCAAGGACATTATCGAGCGCGCGGTGAATTTGGTCGATCAGATCAGGAAGCTGGTCGAGGCGGTCCAGAAGTTCTTGGAGGTGCTCCGCGATCCCGCGCAATTCGCACGCGACCAGGCCAACCAGAAGTTCGAGCAATTGGTGGAGCCGTTCGCCAAGGGGGTCAAGGCAGCGGACATCATGAACGACGCGAGACTCGCGGCCGATCTGTCGCAGACCAACAACCGCCCGGACCGATCCTATGACGTGGGCACGGGCCAACAACCCTGGGCGAACGGATGAAACCGCATAACTTCTCCGACCGGGATCCGGATGTCGATCCGGCTGTCGACGCCGCGTACCGCAAGCTGCTGAGCGCCGTCGACGACCTCCGCACCGCGCGTATCCGCATGGACGAATTCGATATGCAGGCCTTCCTCGACGAGCCGACCGAGGTCACCGAGGAATTCATGCAGGCGCTGGCCAAACGACCCGGCGCCTCGCCAGAACTCACCGACTACTGGATGCGGGTGCAGCGCAATGAGTGCCAGTGGTCCGAAATCGAGATCTGGGCTCGACCGCTTCCGCCGGAGGTGGCCGAGATCAAGTCGTCGGACCGGTTCATCTGGAATTGGAGCGCGGCGCCTCGCCCGCCGGAGGTTCCGCCGCTTCGTCCACGCCCCGAGCCCGGCACTGTCGGCCCCTCTGATTGGCCCGACGACTTCGACGACTATCCAGATGGGCGATCTTGGCTCGTCTGACGCGTGCCCCTGCAACAGGAACGCCCTTCCGAGCGATTCGGAGTCGACCTGACCCGGCTCAATTCAGTGCGCCACGGAGTGGGTGATATTCGACGGGGCGCCGCGCGGGTTGTAGAGAACTCGTAATCGAGACGGAGTCGTACCGAACAGGACCACCCACTCCGTATACGACATACTCGAACCGTCGTGGTCGTGACCGAAAGTAGGGATGTGAAGCTAGCAGAGGCTTTGTCGTTGCGTGCGGACGCAGTGCGCCGTATCGAACAACTGCGCGCCCGGATCGTCGGCAACGCCCGGTTCCAGGAGGGCGAGGAGCCCGCCGAGGACGCGGCGGCGCTACTCGGCGAGGCCGGCGAGGTACTCGAAGAGTACGAAGCGCTGATCCGGCGGATCAATCGCACCAATGCCGCCACGAACATCGGCCCGGACGGCACCCTGACCGACGCGCTCGCCCGGCGGGACGCGCTGCGGTTGCGGCATTCGGTGATCACCGACGCGGCGGACGCGGCCGCGGGCAAGAACCGGGGCGGTTACACGCGGCAGCTCCGGTGGGAGTTGAAGACCCTGTCCGCGCTACCGGTCGCCGAACTCCGGGCGCAGGCCGATGGGCTCGCCGCGCAGCTGCGTGAACTGGATGTGCGGATCCAGCGCGCCAACTGGGAGGTCGACCTACTGGATTGACCCCAGCAGTGGAGCAGGTAGCCGGTACGGAGGCGCGCACCGACCCGCTGGACCGACGGGCAATCGGTCACCTCCTGGCGCACGGAGGGCAGTGCGAGGGGTTCGACTCCCCGTTCTCACATCGCAGCCCAGCAACGCGCACAGGTGAGCGCGCACAGCGCACAACACACAACCGGGTGCGGATCCGTCACGGTGAGGGCGGGTACGGGGTACTCCACTGCTGTTTCGGCGCTGCCGGCGGCATCGCCGGATTGAGCGCGGCGCGGCCGAACGGCTCGAAAACCGGAGCCGGCTATTGCATCATGCCCGAAGGACTGAACAGCCCGGCCATGACGGATTTCCCGGCGGAATTCGCGGATCGCGCGCGGCCGGAACCGGTGAGCAGACAGAGAGAGCCGCGGGACGACACATGACGACCACCGAGAGTACCGGGCTCACCTTCACGGCGGAGTTCGCCGAAGCGCTCGACCGCTTGGCGCGCGGTGACAGCCTCTTCCTGACCGGCAAGGCCGGCACCGGTAAATCCACGCTGATCCGCGAATTCCTCCGCAGGACCGAACGTAAGGCGCTCGTGGCCGCGCCGACCGTATCGCGGCGTTGAACGTGGCCGGCCACACCATTCACAATCTGTTCTCGTTCCGGCCCGAGACCACCCTCGACGAAGTCCGCAGCGGCCGGTACTTCCCCGCGCGATTCGCCCCCACCCTACGTGAGCTCGACACGCTCGTCATCGACGAAGCCTCGATGATCCGGGCAGACCTGTTCGATATGCTCGCGGCCGCGCTGCAACGGTACGGCCCCCGGCGCGGTGCACCTTTCGGCGGAGTGCAGCTCGTGCTGGTCGGCGATCTGTTCCAGCTGCCGCCCGTTGTGCTGGACAGCGAATCGGAATTCTTCACCTCACGGTACGAGGGCACCTGGCCTTGCCTGCCATCCCAGCGCGGCGCCCCGTGCCACGGCGAGCATCGTCGGGTCTTCCGGGAGGCTGTCAAGCCCCGCAACAGCCCTCGTGGAACTACAGGCCTCGCGAATCCCCGCAGGAAACCGACGCTACGAGTGACGTAACCCTGATTCCTGTCAACCACCGAAAGCGATATTTGGCATAGATTTTGCATGACTCTATTGACTTGCAGTTACGCTTGCAGTTATCTCTCTGTGGTGGACAGGTGGCGCACGGAACCGGGAGTTGTTCCAGCCGAGGTCGTTCCGGCGAGCCCGGCAACCGGACCGCTGTTCCCGGAGCCACCCGCGCGCCGATCGCTAGGGCCTCGCGACCAGACCACTCGAGTTCGCACGTCACTCACTGTGCGGCGGAGCCACAAGGAGATCGGGTGAGTCAGGTTCTACGAGTCGATCCTGTCGAGTTGCGCGCGTCGGCACTCGAGTTGCAACAGCTCGCTGAGGAGACGGCGCGCATGGTGGCGGATCTGCAGGCCGACCTCGCTCGCGAAGGCGAGTGCTGGGGCCACGACGCGCCGGGCAAGGTCTTCGCTCGGACGTATCTGCCCGGCGCGAAGCAGAGCATGACCGGTTTCGAAAATCTCGCAGCGAGTCTCCGCGCCATGAGCGCCGGCATCCAGCAGGCCGCCGACACGTTCGAGAATCAGGATGTCGAAGGTAGCCTGCACGCCGGCCGGTCGTCTCCGGTCGGCGGCGCCCTCGCGAGTGCTGACCGGGGCGGCTCGACGTTCTCCCGCCCGGCCGGTTACCCGAAACCCGACGACAGCCCCGCACGCCGACCCCTCGAATCGCGACCGGCGGCTGGTGATCCGACGGTCGGCCGGACTACCCGGCAGCGCACCGCGCCCACGGCGGATCCCGGCCGGCCGGCGGGCTCCGGCTCCGATACCGGCCGGCCGGCTCCTGCGTCCGGCACGGTTCCGAACCAATCGACGGGACCGGGACAGCCGGAACTACCCGCCGGGTCGGCGTCTCCTGGTGAGGGCTCCGAGAGCAGCCGGAACCCAGGACAAGCACCGCCGCGGCCTACCGCTGCTGCCCGGACCGAAACTTCGCGCCCGACCCCACCGCTGAAACCTGCCACGGACACCGGCCCGACGACGCCTTCGCCGAGGACGCACACGAGACCACCGGCCGCGCCCGCCGTTTCTGTCTCGTCGTCGGCGGGCGAATCTCGCAAGCCGCCGGGCGCGCCGTGGTCGAAGGCGCCGAACGCGGCCGACCTCGTAGGAAGAGAGACGCCACCACCCGTCTCCCCGCGGCGGCCGACCGGTCGTCCATCGGACTCGCCTCCACCTGCGAAGGAGAAGAGTGGCTCCGTATCCCGGCCTCGCGAATCCGCCGGCGCCCGGCCACCTCGGCCGACCGATGCCGAGGCCCTGCAGATCGCGCGTGAGATGGCGGCGCGGCACGGTCTCGAGATCACCGGCTTCGAAACCTCGGGCATCACCGTACCGACAGTCCAGGAGATGGCCGACGCGGTGGACATCGCCGTGACGAAATATGCGATCACACTGCATGGGATCGAGATCGCAGTCGGCGGCGCCTTGGCGCGAGTCGAAGACCGGGGGCCGGCCTCCTCATCGCGCTCGGCGGTACCCGTGCCGGCGCATTCTCCAAAACCGTGGATAGTCATCGACCGCGCCGGGGCGGCGGACCCCGGATTGCTGGCCGTTCATTCGCGGGCGACAGGCAGTACGCTCCCGGCGCGCCCGATGTACGCGACGATGATGCTCGAGTTCGGTCATGTGCTCGACCTTCTCTGCGGGCGGCGGGCACAGCGGGAGGCGCAACGCACGCTGATCGCCGAATACCTGCGGATGAGTGGCACCAAGGGGAGCAATCTGGGTCGTGTCGTCGACGGCTACAAGCGCTGGCGGTCGCAGCTCGGCAGCTCCTGCTTCGACCACCGGATGCTTTCTCCCGATCGGGCGTTGGCCGCAGGGTTCGCCGCTGTCGAACTGCACGGCGACAAGGCAAGTGGCCCGGCGAAGGCGTTGCACCGCTTGCTGGTGGCGATGGCACAACTGGACCGGCACTGAGGTAACGGCGAGCAGTGTGAAGGTGCCCGATCGGTTCCGCCGTGGCGGTGGTGCTGTCAGTCCTCCGCCATCTGACGCGGGGTATAGGAAGGAGGTCTGAGATGGACCGCAGGGAACTTGAAGTCTTACGTTCGGCCGACAACCGTCTGCGTAATCACGTCGAGCATCTCCTCGACGCCTTCGAGCGGCAACGACCGCTACTCTCCGAGGCATTTCGGCAGCTCGAGGCTGCTCGCTTTCAAGCCCATTCCCCAGATCATTCGATCGAGGTAACCATCGATGCCGGCGGCGTGCTGACCGACCTCACGCTCACCACGTCCGCCTTGCGGAAGTCTCCGGAGGCACTCGCCCACGCCATTGTCGAGGTGGTGCAGCAAGCCGCGGTCTACGCCCGTGAGCACAACGAGGCCATCGTCGCCGACGATATCGCCGATATGCTCGATCTCCCGGATATCGTGCCGGGGACACCCGGCCTCCGCGATATCCGCGCCTTTCTGCGCAACGGCGGTTGACAGGCTCGGTACACCGATGACGCTACATTTGCCGTCATGGCTGCCTCCCGTGGTGGTGAATGTCGTGGTGGGACACTTTCCGCTCGCCGACGAAGACGCCATGCGTCGAATGGCCGAAGCCTATTCGGAAAGGGCCGAATCCTGTGCCGAAAAGGCGGAGTACATAGAGGCCAAGGCGGCACAGCGGCACGCTGACATCCACGGTCGCGCCGGTGACGCGATAGAAGCCAACTACAAACGGGTGGCTGGAGATTATCGCAACCAGTCCAAAGCCAACTACACGCTGGCCGCGCAGTTGTATGAGTCTGCAAACAATTTCGAGTTGCAGAAGTGGACTGTCATCGGCTTTGCGGTGATCCTGTCCTGGACGCTGCTGCACGCCGCGGCCATGTTCGCTGCCGGCGGTGCGATCGAAGCCTACCTGGCTACGATGCGGACGAAAACCGCTCTGCAAGTCGTTACGCAGAAGTTTCTACAATACATTGCCATGCAGGGCGGGACGTATGCGGCAGAACGCAGCGCCCTGGTATTGGCCCGCAATGCGGCGTTTTTCGGTGTGCTTCAAGGTGGCGGCATCCACGCTGCGGCGCAGCTGGAGCAGATCCACGACGGTGACCGCGAATCGCTCGACCTGGAGTCGGCGGGCATCGCGGCGCTTTCGGGTGGCGTCGGTAACCTGGTCGGCGCGGTGATAGGTCAGTCGGCGGGGAGCCGCTATATCGTTCCAGCGACCTCGGCCTTGGCCGGCCGCGTCCGCGGTACCGCCGGGCGCGTGGCCGTACAGGTCGGCGGTACGGCTCTGGTCGGTGGTGCTGCCGGACTCGCCGGCGGTATCGCGGGTGTCGGCGTCTCGCTGGCGCTGTCCGGCGAGGCATTCACCCGTGAGGCATTCAGCGAGGGACTGCTTCCCGCGGTCACCGGCGGATTCCTCGGCGCCGCCGGTCATGCCGCCCGCACCATCCGCGACACTACGCCACCCCCACCCAACCTTGGGGAAGACAGGACGTTCCCCAGGCCCGACCCTGCACCTTCGGATCGGGCAGAATCGGCCTCGCCACACTCCGGAACCGCTACCGAATCACAGGTCGAAGCGCTCGCCCCCGCCGCCTCCGAACAACCCCGTCGCGCCGAAACCGATGTGCCGCCCGGTGCGGCAGCCGGGCCTGGGCCCGGTGCTACCGGTGCCGACCGCCGTCCGGTGCAGGGTCCCGCCGATGGCCCGGCGCGACCGCTCCGAGCAGAGTCACCGGACAATAGTGTCGTGCCCGGGGCGGGTGCTGCGACCGAGCGGTCTGCCACGCGCAACAACCGTGATCCTGTCGATGCTTCTCCGCACCCGGCAGATCCGGACACCGGCGGAGAACACTCCGGTCGGGGCCAGGGTCCAGTACCCGCTCCGAACCCCGAGGTCGCAGCGCGCCCCGCGGATCGAGGTGGCGACCACGGCTCAGCGCCGGGGCCGTCCGGCCACCCAGCCCAGCCGAACCGGCCGATACCATCGCCCGGGCCTGACGACACGCCCAACGAGACCCCGGAGATCCGCCCGCACCCCGCCGACAGCGAGTCGGCCGGCGCCCACACCGGATCGGACGATTTCCCTGAGGCTCCGCAACGCGCCATTGCGCCGGACGAGACCGTTGATCGGGGCGGCACCCGGCACCGCACCGATGCCGCTACCGCCGACGAGTCGCGGCAGCATCCTGCCGAGATCGGTGCCGAACAGCAGCAACCCCTCCCCTCGCCCGCGGCGGCAGGGGAGGGAAACACTGCCCGGGCCACCCCCGAAGGATCGCCACCACGGACACAGCAGCTCGTTGACGGCGATCCGCACCACGCGCGTCCCGACCCCGTCTCCCGGCCCGGGTCACCCGGGCAGGACCGTGAGGGCCGTCTGCCTGGGACCTCCGCATCGGACACGCAGCCACGATCAGGGCTGTCCGGCACTGGTTCGTCCGCCGAATCGGCGCCACCGAAGAATTCGATCTCCCCCGATAGGTCCGGCGCAGCGCCGCAACAGCGCAGGGCGGCCGCCGAACCGGCGTCGAGGCCCGGTACCGGCAATGACATACCAGCACGCGTTACCGCGAGAACCGGCGACGACGTTCCCCCGAGATCCACCCCTGAGCCGTCCTCGGAGACCGGGATATCTCGGTCTCCGAAACATCCCGACCCCGCGGGAGAGCATGAGAGCGCCGCGCGGCGGACCGGGAAACCGGAGGCCGAGGACGGGAAAACCGCCACACGGCAGCGTCTCACAGAGGAGAAGCAGCACAACGAGGCGTTGCGCGCAGACCAGCGGCGACGGGTCGCCGAGGCAGCGGAACGGGAACAGTCCGCGCACGCCGAATTGCAGCGGCGGGAGGCCGCGGCACGGACGGCGGCGGAGACCGAACACGGCACCCGCCGCAGCATCGGCGAGCGGGCGCGTGATCTGCTCGGCCACAGCTCACCGGAGGACCGCGTGGCAGCGGACGCGGCGCGGACGGCCAAGGAACACCTCCGGCAGGCGCGGGCGGACCTGGCCGAGAGTCAGGCCGTATACGAGGCGGCGGTGGCCGAGCACGACTCGGTGCTGGCGACGGTGGCTCGCGAGTCGGTCGCGCTCTCGGATACGGCCGGTATTGCGCTGATGAAAAGATTCGAGGCCGGGTCGCTCACCGATCGGGACGCGGTCTTCGACGCAGTGGCCAAAGAGCGGGTACGTGCTTCCTTGGAAGCGGCTCGTGCGATCGGCGCCCAGCGGGAGATAATGAGCAAGCGCGAGGGTGGCAACCCGATGGAGACGGCCGCACCGGAAACGTTGATCACCAGGATGACGCGCGGCTCCACGGAGGAGCGCGTGGCGGCGATGACCGAGTGGATTCGCCGCGGCGACGACCGGCACCGAGTGGCGCGGGAGACACAGGTCGCGGCCTTCCTGGCAATGAAGCACGGTCCGGTCGATATGCAGACCGGTGAGGGCAAAACCCTTGTGACGGTCATGAAACTGGTCACCGACGCCACCGATCACGGCACTGCGCACGCATGGACCAGTAGCGATCTGCTGGCCGGAGAACTGGCGGGGGAGTTGCAGCACTTCATCGAGCGGCCGGGTGTCGACCTCGGGATCGATGTGTACCGGATGGATCAGGACAACGTGCTTCCGGAACCGTCGGGGGACCGTCGCCGGATCATTGTGGGCACGAAGGAGGATTATCAGTTCCGGGCGTTGAAAGCCGCGGATTCGATGATCGGCAAGATCGAGGCGACAGCTGCCGCACCCGGCGACGCGACGGCATTGCGTGAGTGGCTGAATACGAAGCCGTCGATCGACGACATCAAGGCCCGGCTCGATACCACCGCACGGGAAGGGGGCTTGGACGACCGCTTCGATCCGTTCCCGGCCGGGAAGCACACGATCGATGAACTCGACAGTATCTTCGACGGGAACACCGAATGTGTGCTGTCGCCGGGGGCCGCGGAGAACGCGCCTCCCGCGGATGTTGCGAGGCTGGAACAGATATGGGACCGGTTGACGACTGCCGAGCGTGAGTACGCCTTGACAGCAAGTGATTTCGGCAAACCGGACAATACCCGGGGAATGTGGTCGTCGAAGACGACCCCGGCCGCACTGGAGAAGCTCAACCGGGTGGCCGGTGATCCCGTCGCCCCTGCGGAGATGAAGCTCTTCGCCGATGCCGCGAACGCCCGGTGGGGAGTGGAAAAAGGTACGCACTACATCAAGATCACCGAATCCGATGGTGAGGGAAAAATCGGCATTCTCGGTTCCGAGACCAATGATAAGCCGATGTGGGATCGAGAAAAGTCGACCGAGGTCCGATGGCAGGATATCGGCCAATTCGTCGACCTCAAAGAGGGTGTGCCGGTCCGCGCCGATCAGGAGCATTCATTACGGATGTCGGATCAGCAGTTGATCGGCAGTAAACTTCTTTTCGAGCCCTCTGGTCTGTCGGGAACGCTCAAGGGTGTGGAGAACGCACTGTACGACACCTACGGTGTCGGGCCGGTGCCGGAGATCCCACGATTCTACGATTCGAAACTTACGGTGGCCCCGCCCGAATTCGCGGAGAACACGCAAGCGAAACTCGAACGGATGGCCCGTGATATCGTCGCCGACGCCAAAGTAGTCGACGAGAATCAGACCGGAAATCCGCAGTGGGTTGTCTGTATGGACAACGGCGAAATCAGAGGTGATCCGGAAACCGGGAGATCAGGACTCATCGACTGGATCACGCGCGTCACCAAAGAGGAATACGGTGATGGCTTCGAGCTGAAATTCGAAGTGGTCGATGCGGATTTCTACGCCGAGCACGGTGGCAGCAATGCACAAGCCGAAGCCTTGGTCAGGCAGAAGATCAAGGAATTCGGGGAACCGGGCTCCATCTACATCACCAATAAGGACGGCGGCCGCGGCGCCGACCCGACACCCAGCAAGGAGTCGGTGGCATTGGGCGGCGTGAACGTCAAGGTCAGTGGCGGACCGGCGTATTCGCCCCGCGTGAACGAACAGGTCGACGGCCGTGCCGGGCGTAGTGGGTTCGGCGACGACCGGCAACACGGTGGCACCCCGGGTTCGGCGGTGCACTACATCTCACCCGAAGATTTCCGCGGCCGCGTGGTCGACCACGGTGTCGTCCAGCAGGTCGTCCGATACCAGACCGCGGTGGAGGAGTTCCATTCCGCCACGACGAATCACCAGGCCGAGGGCACCGCGACCACCCGAGCCGAACTGGATCAGGCCGAGACGCGCCTGAACGACGCCGAAGCTCTTCTGCGAGATCAAGCCATCCCAGCAATGAAGGACGCGGTCGAAAGGGACCTGCTCGAATCGCGGAACCCGAGCACCTACCGCGCGCATGCTCCACCCGCCGATCCGCACAGCCCGGAAACGCAGCAACCGGTGCATCCGCCACCCCGCGCAACGGGTACCACCACCCACACACCACAGATACCCATCGGAGCGGCCCTCACCGACACAGCGAAAACCCCTGCTGGGCAACCGGTGGCGTCGGGCAACCTCGACGAGCCGGCGAGTGGCGGGACGGCCGCGCCGGCGCGTGCAGCCGCGGACGCCAATGCGGAGGTGACCGATGCACTCGAGCGACAATTCGGCCCCACCGACCTCGCGCACGCATTCGACATGCTGGGGTGGGATCGGGAGAAAAAAGTTCCCACTGAGCCGGTTCTCCGATTGGCGGAGTCGATCAGCGCCGCCGGCTTCCGGGCTGCGGAACTCGGCGGCCGGCAGCTCCCCGAAGGCCGGGACACCGACGACTGGTTGCGGGAGAAAGCACAGAACGCGCTGCATGAGGCAACCCTCGGCTTGCCGGTCACGGACCGGGCACTCATCGAAGAAGCACTGGACACCCTTCGCCGGACCCAGCACCTCACCGCACCTCAAACGGCCGCGGTCGAGATACTCACGCAGCGCCTGCACACGGCACACCAGGGCGACACCCCGGTCAACCCCCTCACCGACGGGCATCCTCCGCTCGATCGGCACTCCCCGATCGACGGCACATCACACGAAATCAGCACGGCGCCCGTAAAACCGGCCACCGGGCAGGGAGCGGCGAGTGCGCTGACGGTGGACACAGCCGCCACCGACCCGCGGATATTGTCATCGGCCGAGGACCCGCTGAACCAAGGTAGAGGGACCGATCACGCTGCCACCGATGAGGACTCCGCGGTTCGTGCGCCGGGTGCGGAGGGTTTGGTTGGGCAGGTCGGTGGGTCGGATTCGGATCGGTCGCGGGGGCACGGGTCGGATGCTGTGGCGTTTGTGGAGTCGGGGGTGCTGGCCGGGCGGGTGGCGCGGGAGTATCGGTGGGGGGAGCTGTTCGATGATGTGGTGGGTCGGCTCAATGATGAGCGGGCACGTCTGGGTTTGGATCGTGTGGAGGTCAGGGATCCTTTCGAACCTCGGCAGGTCGAGACTCTGACGGTGGGGTTGTCTCTGCTGCTGGCCGGTATGCCGCGACCGCTGGAAGCGGGGTTGGCCGGTGCGGTCGAGCGGTTGCTGGAACTCACCGAGCAGGTCCGTGGTGACGGGGTGGAGGGTGCTCGGCAGTTGCGGGACACGCTCGAGTCGTGGGATGCCCGGGCGGGGCGTGACACGGACGGGAACGTCATCGGGGAGCGTGATAAGAGGACCGGGGTTCTGGTCCGGGACGGTGTGGTGTGTGGTCCGGCGCTGGCGATGATGTTGAACGATTTGTTTCATTCGGTGCGTAGTGCGGATCCGGTCTTGGCGCAGCGTGTTCGTGCGGTGGGGGTGCCGAGGGTTACTGCCGAGAAACCGGAGTCGGAACCTGCCAGTTTGTCGTTTCTGTTCGGTGGGCATGCCAGGTATGTCGGGCAGGGGGTGGCCGGGCATCGGTCCATCGAGGCGAGGCTTTTCGGTGCCCTCGAGGGCCGGCCGGTGACGTGGGAGCAGCGGTTGGCCAATCATGGCCGGGCGGTGGTGGTGTTCGACGCCTACACCGGTGTCGGTGATCACGGCCATGCGTATCTGGTGGTGAATCATCACGGTGAGTTGCTGGAGCTCGATCCGGTTCATGAGTCGTATCCGGTGGTGTTCGACCCGCAGCGGGCGGCTGGCGTGGTGTCCCACTCCCGGGTTATCGAGTTCGATGCTCGTGGTGTTGCGGTCGATCCGATCGTTACTGATCTGAGTGAGCCATTGGGTGAGCCACCGGGGCAGGCCCCGCCGCGGATGCCGCCCCTGCTCGGCAAACCAGAACCCGGTAACGAGCACGAACCCGAATCCTCCGCGACGAACACGTCGGGTGAGGACCCCGGAAAACCAAGCAGTACAGAAGAAGCGGAAACCAAAGAACCCGCGAAGAGCGACTCTCTGGCGCAGCGGGTCCGGGACGACCACGGTTTGCTCGCACGTCTCTTCGGCGAATCCGTCAACTTGACCGGCTTCTGGGTCACGGATACGATGACGCAGCTGTACTTCCTGCAGCAGGTCGGTCCGGGTACGGCCGGAGCCATCGGGTGGGTGTTGAAATTGCCCTACATCGGCGGTGTATTGGCCTCGGGTCCTGTGGCCGACCATGCCCACCCGAAGAAATGGCTGGTAATCAGCCAGCTCACCAGCGCCGCGGGAGGGTTGGTAGGGTTCATCGTTCTTGCGGCCGACTCGCCGTACTCGGTCCCCGTACTCGTCGGAACAACACTGCTCAGGGCGGGTGCCTCTGCCCTCTACGAGACCGCAATCTACGCGACGCTCAACCGAATGATCGGCAAGGGCGACGCGCAAGCCGGACTGACCCGCTTCACCATGCTCAACCGGCAACTCACCCGCGTTGCGGGACAAGGGCTCGCGCCCATCCTGTTGACAGCCGGCGCCTGGACGGGTCCGGCCACCGGAGTCACTGCGAACTTGGTGAATCTGGCGACCCTGTCCGGGTTACCGTCGTTCAAACCGGCAGCGGAACGGAATGACGGGGAAAACGCGTGGGTCTTTATGCGCAAGTCCCTCGCCGGAGGCTGGCATGCGGTCCAGGAGCAGCCCATACTGCGGCGTAACAACATCAACGCGGCTCTCCTCGATTTCTATTTGGGTTTGCAGAGTATTCAATTCCCCCTGCTGATGAGCAACGCCGGTCTGTCGGTGTGGGACCAGGGAGCGGTAATGGCCATTGCCCCGATGGGGGCGGTGGTCGGGAGCGCTGTACGCAAGAAGTGGCTGGCGACGACCAGTATCGACGCGCTGCTTGCGGCAAAATTGGCCGGTGTGGCCGGGCCCGCGATACTCCAGGCAACCACCGGCAATCCCTGGGTAGCGGCGGCGGGGTTTGCGGCCACCTGGGCCACATTCGGCACGGTTCAGGTGCCCCTCCAAACGTACATCAACAACACAACCCCGAACGAAGTGCTCGGACGGTCGAAATCGATCAGCGGTGTGACGGCCGTGAGCGCACTCTCGCTCGGTCCGGTGGTGGCTGGTGGTGGTATAGCGCTGTTGGGGGCCGAGGCCACCGGTGCGTCCGTGGCCTTGGCGTCCAGCGCGTCCGCGGGCTGGTATTTCTACCGGTGGCTGTTCAAAGGCCATAAGCTGCTGGACTGCATCAACCAGACATACCAGGCAGTTTGGGCGCTCGGTCTCGATACGGGTGTGAAACCGAGGAAATGGCAGAAGAGCCCGGAGCATCTGCGCAGAGCCATCGCCACCCAACTGGTGAAGATCGATGCCGATCCCGACACCGAGGACCCCGTCACCAAAACCATCGACGCCGTCCGCAATCTCGAAGACGGAGCCGACACCGCGGTCCTTGACGTCGGCGAGAAGATGCACGCAATCACGATCACCACTACCGACAACAAGCCGGGCGGGCATATCGTCGTCTTCGACACCAACATCACCAATCCCGGCGACCCTCACACCGACCCCGGTGATCCCGAGCGCATCCCCCGCGTTCGCATCCTCGAGAAATGGGACAGGCCCCAGCCTGTCCAAAATGCCTTCGTCGCATTCCTCACCACCGACGAGCAGGACAACCTCACCAACCTGTATCCGCACGATCCCAGCCAGGAAGCCCCCCGCCGGAACGGCAAAGTCCTGGGCCCGACCGAGGATCAGGGCAGCAGCGAGCCGGGTCCCGTTCCCGTTCCCTCGGCGGAGCCGTCGCCCGCGGACGATGGCGTATTCGCCCAGTTCTTAGTGAAAGTGCGTAGCGCACTCGGCGGGAGCCGAGTGGAGTCCCCGAGCGCACAGAAGCCGCCGCGGCCCACGCCGTGGAGCAGAACCGACCGGATGGCCCATGAGGCGGTCGTAGTCGGCAGGGGCGCCATTGATCTGGCCCTCGGCCGGGAGATGCCCTCTTCGTCGCCTGAGGACCGGCCCGAGAAGGTCGAGATTTCGGTGTCGGAAAAAGCCTTCACCTACTTGGGCCGGCAATCCGGATGGTCGGCACGGCCAGCGGCAGATGGGTCCTCCGCCCTGCTCGTGCGAGGTGCGCTCATTGTGAGCACCGAACCGGGCGAGGGCCTGTCCCACTCCGAACTCGCCCACCATACCCGGGTTACTCCGGACGGAGTGCGGTTCGTCAGCCTGCCCTACGAGTTCGCCCGGATGCATCGGAACGGTTCCGCACGCGATATGGCGGAGCTGAATCGTATCCGCCACCGGCTGCTCGACCAGAGCCGAGGACCCTTACCGGACCATGTGATAGCACGAGAAATCGAACTCATCCGCTCGACGTTGCCGGACACACTGTTCGAGAATCTGAGTCCGGCCGAGCATGCGGAGGTGAAGCGCGCCATCCGGCTCGCGGCCAACGGCCTGCACACTACATACACACTCTACGGTGGACACCCGGACCTCTTGCGCGACGGCGAGATCGTGGAGAACCAGATCATCGGCGACCTGGAACACGCCGACCACGGCACGCTCGCGACCTATCACAACGGCGCCGGGGTACTGGGGGACCTGCGTCTTCTCCAGAAACATCTGGACAACCTCACTGCCCAGGGCGTACCGATCACTCTCCAGGATCGACTCGACGTAATGGTGGCCGAGGTCTACAGCGACGCTGTCTACGGTAACGGTCGCCGCAGCGACAATCCGAAAGGTTTCGACGAACTACGGTCGGCCGCCCTCCTCGAGGCACATGCGCTCGCATCAGGTTATGCCCCCTGGCGAGCCAAACGTTTGCGAAAAATAGTGCTGGGCACGACATTCCGAAAGTACCGGCACACAGGCAGGTAGAGAAGACCTGGATTATCTTGTGCAAGCTGTCGCGGGCATCGACCTGCAAACGCTGTCCGAACCCGAAGCCGTCATGGACAGCTGCCGCTTGGCAGTCGAAGACAATATGTCCGCCCGATACTCACCGGACCTGATCCTCAGCAGAGCCGCCAGGGAAAAGGGCGTACGCCTCCGCTCTTTCATGGAAGCGTTGGAATTCATCGATGCCCACCCCGATCTGCGGCCGATAATGGACGATGGTGAACGGTCCGAATCGACCGTCAAGGAAGCGTTCGCGAAAAGAATGCTGGGTAACGCCGGCTTCATGGACCCCGATTCCGGAAAGGGATACAGCTACCCCTCGACCTGGACTCTCGAAAATGCGGATATGCGCAGAGACCACAGAGATTTCCTCCGCAGCACCGCCACGCGCCTGTTCGAGGGGCCCGGAACGCTGGATTTCCTGACCGCAGTCGAATTCTACGAGCTGACGAAAGAACACGCCGCGGAGATGCGGCGCAAACTCCACCGGGGACAGCAACCATGGGCAACCGGCCGGCCATGGCGGGCGCGAAGTGGTCATAGAACTTCCTGAGTGGCGAACCGACCCTTCGCAACTCACTCGAGGACCGACATCGACCCAGTTGATGGCCCGTCGTAGGGGGTACGCGGTGTCCACTGCGCAGGTATAGTCGGTTCTGGTCGACGGGTGGCGGTCCCGATGGGCGACGGTAATGAGGTGCCGGGTTCATTTCGAGGGCTCCGCCGCGTACACCTGGAAATCGCTCAAGAGTTGCTCTTCCTGCAACAGGGACGCGCGCGCTTCCCGTCCGTTGCGCCGGGCCACTTCGGCCACCAGCGCTTGCACCAATGCGACGAATCCGGTCATGGAACGCAGCACCGTCGCGGCAGACGCGTCGACGAAGAAAACATCGTGCGCGCTCGACACCAGTGGTGAGGCATGATTATCGGTCAGCGCGACCACATGGGCGCCCGCCGCCTGCGCCCACTGTGCGGACCGGACGGTGTCGGCTGTATAGCGGTGTATCGATATGGCCACGAAGCAATCCCCGGGCCGAACCGCGCGCAGGTCATCGGTGAGCGCGCCGGCCGCGGCGGTTATCAGGGACACGTCTTCTCGCAACATTTTCAGCAGATAGGCAAGCAGATATGCCGGCGTATGACATTTGCGCAGGCCCATGACGTGCACTCGGTCTGCCGTGGCCAGACGGTCGACGGCCGACTCCCAAGCGGACTCGTCCACGCGCGCGAAGGTTCGGACGAGATTGGCCTGATCGTAGGCCAGTGCGCGGGGTATTACACCGCCCTCGTTATCCGCCAGTTGTTCGAGGTTGTCGAAGCGCCGCAACAGTTGGGCCTGCTCGCGTAACCATTCACGGCACAAGCGGGTCAGTCCCGGGAACCCTTGGAGACCGAAGGCTGTCGCGAACCGCACCACGGTCGCCTCGTTTACCCCGGTGACCGACGCCAGCTCCGAGACGGTCATGAACGCGACCGCTTCCGGATCGGCCATGACCCGGTCGGCGAGCTTCCGGTGCGCCGCGGATAAATTATCGCGCCGTGCCCGCAGCTCGATGAGCAGCTCGGCGAACGTCTGTGGACTGTCAATCATACGTTCCAGCTTCATACCCTCATCTTGCCCAGGTGGGTTTCGGGAGAACCATCTTCCCAGCGATAGGAAATTATAGTTGCAATATATCGGTATGCTGCAAATCCGGTTGCAATCACTGTCGTCCCAAGAGGCCTTCCTCGACTACTAGGATGCTCATGAGATTATTCTGTGGCTCGGATCTCGCCCCCGCGACCACCGCCCCCCTCGTCGAGCTTCGTGGTGTGTGCAAGAGGTACGGGGATACTCCGGTTCTCCGCGATATCGACCTCGCGATCACCGAAGGGGAACTCGTAGTGGTGGTCGGGCCGTCCGGGTCGGGGAAGTCCACATTGTGCCGGACGATCAACCGGCTCGAGACCATCGACGCAGGCAATGTCGAGTATTGCGGCAGGCCCCTCCCCGCCGAAGGGACGGCTCTGCGCCGGGTCCGCGCCGAGATCGGCATGGTGTTCCAATCATTCGAGCTGTTTCCACATATGACAGCGCTGGAGAACATTGCTTTCGCGCCCATCCGGGTCCAGGGAATCGACCGCCGGACCGCGGAACGACGTGCCCGTGATCTCCTGGCCCGAGTCGGTCTACCGGATAAGGCCGGGTCCTACCCACCGCAGCTGTCGGGCGGTCAGCAACAGCGCGTGGCCATCGCACGCTGTCTCGCCATGCGCCCCCGACTCGTTCTGTTCGATGAACCCACCAGCGCGCTGGATCCCGAAATGGTGGGCGAAGTACTCGACGTCATGAAAGCGCTTGCCACGGAAGGGATGACCATGGTGGTGGTGACCCACGAGATGGGGTTCGCGCGGGCCTGCGCCGACCGCGTGATCTTCCTCGCCGACGGTGCCGTCGTCGAGGAGAACACGCCGGAAGTTTTCTTCACCGCCCCCGCCAGCGACAGGGCCAAGGAGTTCCTGGCCAAGGTATTGCCCCACTGAGGACCGACGATCGTGAACATTGCACTCCGCCGCGCTGTGCCGGCTTCCGATTTCCGCCGCAGCCTCGCGCTCCGTACCGGCCTCCTGTTCGCCGTCGCCGTACTACTCGCTGCTGCCTGCGATTCCGGGGCACCGAGCATCGACACCTCCGACCACCAACCACCGGTGGACACCACCGTATCCTTCGCCCCCGATTCGACCATGTATCGGTTACACGAGGCCGGCGCCTTACGGATCGGCACCAAACTCGATCAGCCGCTGTTCGGGCTGCGTAATCCGATCACCGGTCGGCCCGAGGGTTTCGACGCCGAAATGGGCAAACTCATCGCGGCCCGCCTCGGTATCCCGGCCGATCACATCGACTGGGTGGAGACGGTCTCCGCCAACCGTGATCCGTTCCTCCAGCAGGGCCGGGTCGACCTGGTGATCGCCACATACACGATCACCGACGCGCGGAAACAGATCATTGATTTCGCGGGCCCCTATTTCGTTGCCGGACAGTCGTTGCTGGTCCGGGCGGGAAACCCGGACCGGATCACCGGCCCAGCGGATCTTCCCGGTCGGAGGGTGTGCGCCGTCGAGGGGTCGGCGTCATCCTCCACGATCCGCCGAGTGGCTCCCGCGGCCGAACACGTGCTGTTCGACTCCTACAGCAAATGCGCCCAGGCGTTGAAGAATGGGCAGGTCTCGGCGGTGACCACGGACAACACCATCCTCGCCGGGCTCCGGAGCCGCGATATGGAGGCGTTCGACCTCGTCGACACGACCTTCAGTGACGAGCCCTACGGAATCGGCGTCGCCCGCGGGCACGCAGATCTGGTGGCTTTTATCGACAACCTACTGCGCAGCGCCTTCCAGGACGGAAGCTGGGCGGCGGCCTGGGACCGGACCGCGGGCCGGATCCTCGGTCCCGCACCCGCCCCGCCCGACCTGGACCGCTACTGAACTGCGCCGCGACAGGAGATCCGCACCGTGCAAATTCTCACCCACCATGCCGGCCTGCTCGGCCGGGCCGCCATGCTGACCCTGACCCTCGCCATCGGCGGTGGGGCCGCGGCGGCGGTAGTGGGACTTCTGGTCGGCCTGGCCCGGCTGTCCCCGGTACCGCTGCTGCGCCACCTCGGCGCGGCTTATGTGGAGCTGGTGCGCAATACGCCGCTCACCATCGTCTTCTTCCTTATGGTCTTCGTCTTACCGGAGATGGGCGTCCTGCTACCGAGCTACCCGATCACAGCGATTACCGCCCTGGGTTGCTACACCGCCGCATTCGTAGCCGAGGCGATCCGCGCCGGGGTGCGCACGGTCGGCCGGGGGCAAGCCGAGGCAGCTCGCGCGCTGGGGCTGTCATTTCTCGGGTCGATGCGCTATGTGCTGGTCCCACAGGCGCTGCGCGCGGTGGTACCACCGCTGGCGAGTATCTGGATCGCCTTGGTCAAGAACACTTCGGTGGCCGCAGGTTTCGGCGTCCTCGAACTGACTGCGGCGAGCCAGCGGATCAACTTCCTCGAACCCGCTGCTGTGATCCCCGTGCTGCTGTCGGTCGCCGCGGCGTATCTGGTGATCACGCTGGGGTCCGCCGCTCTCTTCCGCGTGCTGGAACGGCGGTCGGTGGTGGTCCGATGAGCGACAGCACATTCCTGTACGACCCGCTCGGTCCGCAGGGCGCCCGCCGCGTCCGGTGGATTTCGGTAGTCATCGCTGCGTTGGGTCTCGGGCTGGCCGTAGCGTTGCTGCGTCGACTGCAGGGTCAGGGTCATCTGGATCCGCAGGACTGGGCGATTCTCGCCGATCCCGACACCGGAGTACCGCAGACATTGTGGCGCGGCTATCTGGCGACATTGCGCGCTGCCCTGCTGGCCATGGTCCTGGCAGTGGGTGTCGGCCTCGCACTGGCCGTGGGACGAATGTCTCCGATACCGCCGGTGCGGACGATCGTCGGGGCGGTGGTGGAACTGCTGCGCGGTGTCCCCTTGCTACTGCTCATGTTGTTCGCTGCCCTCGGACTGCCCCGGTTGGGTGTGGAACTGAGCTTGCTGCAGGTAGTGGTACTCGCGCTGGTGGCCTACAACTCCGCAGTGCTGTGCGAGATATTCCGCAGTGGTATCGACGCCGTGGGTCGCGGCCAGCGTGAGGCCGCGGCCGCGCTCGGTGTGCATCCGGCGGTGGTGTTCTGGCGCGTCCTGCTGCCGCAGGCGATCCCCGCCATGCTTCCCATATTGGTCAGCCAGCTGGTGATTCTGCTCAAGGACACCTCACTCGGCTACATCATCGGTTACACCGAGCTGCTGCGCTCGGGGCGGTCGCTGGTCGAGTACTACGGCAGTCAGTACTCGCTCCAGCTCTATCTGGGCGCCGCCGCCCTGTACGTCGTCACCAATATCGCGCTCTCACTGGTCGCGCACCGGCTGGCCGGTCGGGCACGTGGCCGGAAAGGTCCTCGCGTGCCCCGAATGCTCACCGAAAAGGAAACCATCCGATGACCGATTCGCCTCACCTCTCGACGCCACCGCAGGCCGGGCCCACCCCGGACTGCCCGGACGCCGTAGCGACGGAAGATACCGCGGCAGCGGTCCTCATCGACCGGCGCGGCAGCACACTTGTGCTCACCTTGAACCGTCCCGACCGACTCAACGCGGTGAACGAAGAACTCTACCAGACTTTGATCGCTGCTCTGCACCTGGCCGAGACCGACTCACGGATCCGCTGTGTCCTGCTCACCGGTTCGGGGCGCGCGTTCTGTGTGGGCGCGGATTTGAAAGAGCACGGCTCCGGTGCCCGCACCAGAGAAGACCGGGAACACTATGTCCGGCTCGGGCAGGATGTGTGCCGGTTGATCCAATCCGGCAGCACCCCGGTCGTGGCCGCAGTGCACGGTTACGCGTTCGGCGCCGGGGCCGAACTGGCGGTCAGCAGCGATTTTCTCGTACTCGCCGACGATGCGCTCATGGGATTCCCCGAAGTGAGCCTCGGTACCTTCGTCGGGGGCGGGATCACCCATCGCCTGCCGCGGCTGGTCGGACTGCGCCGCGCGACCGATCTGCTGCTGCTCGGTGAGCGGTTTACCGGCACCCAGGCACTGGAATGGGGCCTCGCGCACAGCGTGGTCGGCCCGGACCGGGTGTACCCGGCGGCGCTCGAGCTTGCCGAGCGGCTTGCCGAACAGGCGCCACTGTCGGTGGCGCGGATGAAAGCCGCTCTCTACCGCGCCGACCCCGTCGACGCCGCATTCGGTACCGAACCGCGGGATCTGCTCGCGCTCATGGAAACCGCCGACTGGGCCGAAGGTGTCGCGGCATTCGCCCAGCGCCGGACCCCTGTGTTCCGGGGCGAGTGATGACTGAGACATTCCGGATCGCGGCGGTACCACGCTATGCCCCCCTTGGACCCGCTCCGGCCGATCAGAACTCTCCTGGTGGGGACCGTGACGTATTGCAGCGCCTACTGGACCCGCAGGCTATCGCGGTGATCGGCGCCTCCGCTGATCCCGCCAAACGCGGACACCAGATCCTGCGCGCGTTGCGCGACTCGGGTTACCCGCACCCGGTCTATCCGGTCAACCCCACCGCGCGCGAGATACTCGGTGTACCCGTACTCGCCAGCGCCGCCGCGCTGCCCTCCGGAGTCGATATCGCGGTGGTCGCGGTGCCGGGTGCCGGTGTCGCTCAAACACTGCGCGAATGCGCTGCGGCCGGGGTAGCGGGGGCTGTGGTGCTCGCGAACGGCTTCGCCGAGACAGGCGACCAGGGCGCGGCGGCCGCGGCGGAACTGGCCGCGGTAGTCGCAGAAACCGGTATCCGCGTCATCGGACCCAATACCTCCGGGCTATTGAACACCGAGTCCAGGGCGAATTTGATCGGACTCTCCCATGTACCCCGGGGACCGATCAGCGCGGTCACCCAGAGCGGGAACATGTTGCTGTCGCTCGTCCGCGACGCAGAGGCCGCCGGTGGCCCGGGATTCCATATCTGTCTCGGCCTCGGCAACCAGGCCGATATCAGCTATGCGGAATGCCTTACCGCACTCTCGGAGCAGGCGGGGACGGCCGCGGTGGCTGTACACGTAGAGGGGTTCACCGATGGTCGCGCCGTGTTGGTCGCCGCGGCCCGGGCCGCAGCCCACACCCCGGTGGTGATGCTGCGGGGCGGTCGTTCGGCCGCGGGGCAGCGCACTGTCGCCTCACATACCGGAGCGGTCGCCGCGCCGGACGCGGTCGCGACGGCGGTCCTGAAGCAGGCCGGAATCGAATTGGTCTCGCGTTCGGACGAACTCGCTGTCATTGCCGGCGCACTGGCTACGCTGCCGCCCGCGCGCGTCAACGGTCGGCCGATCATTCTCAGTGACGGCGGCGGTCACGCCGCTCTGGCAGTAGACGCGCTCGCCGGGCACGATGTGCAAATCGCCGCGCTGCGGCCCGAGACCACCGCCGCGCTGCGCGCCTTACTCGGGCCGAACGCCGCAGTCGACGGTCCGGTGGACGTGGCAGGCGCGACCGATGCCGACCCATCGGTATTCGCGGCCGCCACCGAACTGCTGATGCGTGATCCGAACGTCGGATCCTTACTGATCATCGGGTTGTTCGGTGGCTACCATCGCCGCTTCGACGCACGGCTGGAAGCCGTGGAGGATACGACGGCCGAGCATTTGCTGGCCCTGTCCGCTCGGCACCGGGTTCCGCTCCTGGTGCAGTCGTGCTACGCAGGGGAACAGATCGCGAATCTCGACAGCCTGCGCTCCGGTGGGGTCCCGGTCACGGCGTCCATCGAGCTCGCGGCCAGGGCGGTGGCTGCGCTGGACCGCCGCCGGAATCGGGCGGCGACCGCTACGGCACGCTCCAGCCTGCGGCTCCCGCCACCTGCCGCACCGCTGCTCGAATCCGGCCTGCTACCCGAACCGGCCGCGCGACGGTTTCTGGAAGAAACCGGTATCGTGACCGGGCCTTGGACCTTTGTAGACGGTGTGGAGCAGGTCGATCGGGCGGTAACGGATTTCGGTTGCCCGTGCGCGGTGCGGATCGTTTCCCCCGACGTCATACACAAGTCCGACGCGGGCGGTGTCCGCTTGGACGTCACGGCTGAAAACGCGGCCTCCACGGCGACCGAAATGATCAGTACGGTCACCGCGGCCGTGCCCGGCGCCCGCATCACCGGCTTCGTGGTCACCCCCATGCGTCACGACGCGCTCGAACTCCTCATCGGTGCGACCCGCGATCCGGTGTTCGGTCCGGTGATCGCCTTCGGCGCCGGCGGAACGCTGGTCGAAGTGCTGGATGATGTGGCTTTCCGGGCCGCACCATGCAGCGAGCTCGAAGTTGCCGAGATGATCGCCGAGACTCGAATCGACCGGCTCCTGGACGGTTTCCGAGGTGGGCCGCCGGTCGGGCGGGACGAACTCACCACCTTGCTGGTCCGGGTGAGTCGGCTCATCGCGACGCATCCGGAGATCGCGGAACTCGACCTCAACCCGGTGCTCGCCGGCCCGGGGGGCATCGTGCCGGCGGATATCCGCATCATCGTAAAGCACCAGCAATGAGCAAAACTGTCAGTGGCGTGATGGCAACGCTCATCCAGCGGCTCGACCGAGTTGACGGACACCAGCCATGGCCTCCGCGACCACACGACCGCCGGTCGCCGGTTCGGATATTTCCGCTTCCTCACCGAGCTTCCCCGGCCGAGAGGTGAAGATCTCGCCGCCGACTGTCATGCCCTGGGGCAGTCCGACGTGGCGCCGTCCCCGCGGAAACTCTCGGGCCCCTCGCTGTCCGCCTCTCTGATGGCCGACAGCGCCCCTTTGCCGAGGCAGGCGAATGACCGGCGGGTGGCGCCGGAGCGCAGCGCGTGGCGCTCCCGCGCCACCCCTCGGCCCTGCCCCCGTGGCCACCGGAGATAATGCCGCGATGGACTCCGCGACAACCGGTGCGCTCGACGGTATCCGGGTACTCGAGATCGGTACGCTGATCTCCGGCCCCTTCGCCGGCCGCCTACTCGGTGATATGGGCGCCGAGGTGATCAAACTCGAGCCTCCGGACGCCCCGGACCCGCTGCGCACCTGGGGTCAGGCCGAACTCGACGGACATCATTTCTTCTGGACCGTGCACGCGCGCAACAAGAAAGCTGTGACGCTGAACCTGCGGGAGGACGCGGGCCGGGACCTGTTCCTGGAACTCGCCGCGAAATCCGACATCATCGTGGAGAACCTGCGTCCGGGCACACTGGAACGCTGGGGTCTCGGCTACGACATACTGCGGGAACGCAATCGGGGCATCATCCTGGTCCGGGTATCCGGGTACGGGCAGACCGGCCCGGAGGCACGCAAGGCCGGATATGCCTCGGTCGCCGAAGCGGCCAGCGGCCTGCGCCATATGAACGGTTTCCCCGGCGGCCCGCCGCCGCGGCTCGCCCTCTCCCTCGGCGACAGCCTGGCCGGGATGTTCGCCGCCCAGGGGGCGCTGGCGGCGTTGTACCGGCGCACTGTCACCGGGGAGGGGCAGATCGTCGACGCCGCGCTCACCGAGGCCTGCCTGGCGGTGCAGGAGTCCACCATCCCCGACTACGACATCGGCGGTGTGGTCCGCGGCCCGTCGGGTACCCGGCTGGAAGGTATCGCGCCGTCCAATATCTACCGCACCGCCGACGGAAGCTGGGTGGTGATCGCAGCCAACCAGGACACGGTGTTCCGCCGGCTCTGCGCGGCAATGGAAAAACCGGAACTGGCCACCGACGAACGATTCGCGAACCACACCGCACGCGGCCGCAACCAGGACGAACTCGATGCGATCATCGGCGAATGGGCGGCGCGGCGACAGCCGGGGGAGATCATCGCGACGCTCGGCGAAGCCGGGGTGATCAGCGGGCCCATCAACACCGTCGCCGAGGTGGTCACCGACCCGCAGCTGAACGCGCGTGGCATGATCGCCGACCACTACGACGAGCGCATCGAACGGAATGTGAAGGGTCCGGGCGTCGTACCTGTGCTGTCGGCGACCCCGGGGACAATCCGCAACGCCGGGTCGGCACGGCCGGGCCAGCACAACGACGAGGTGTACTCCGGTCTGCTCGGGAAATCCGCGGCCGAGGTGGCGGCGCTGCGGTCGCAGGGGATCGTCTAGCGTGTCGGATTCCGGGGCGGCCGGCAGGCGAGGCGATTCGCCGGATCCGGTCCCCGAGAGCGGCCCGCTCGACCATGTGTAGCGGCTATCATCGGACAGTGGCGTGAGACACCATGCGGCACATTGTCGTCGACGACGATCGGCCGGATGCGTGTCGACCACCTCGGGCGATCGGCGCCGGGCCGGTCGCCTTCCTGCCGGGCGACAGAAGAGTGACGCATGACCAGGTACGCGCATTTTGTAGGTAGCCTCCCCGCTGAACTGATGACAGGAGGTGATCGTGGCGTCCTGGACTGGTTCGCGGCGCACACCGAGGGCCGCCCCGTCACCGCGATCCCTTGCGACTTGGATCCCGACTGGATCCTGGCATATCTGAAGGACCTCGGGAACCGCACCGACACCCTGGAGGTATTGCGTCCGGGCGGATTCGACGGATACTCCGATTTCCCCACCTACGGCGTCCGGGCCGGCCGGACCCTCGAACCGCAAGATGTCTCGATGAACCGGGTCGAACGGATCGGCGAAGTGGTGACGGCCTTCGAGTCGTTCCTACGCGACCGGCCCGAACTGGCCGGAACCAAACTCCAGCTCAGCCAGCCCCATCCGCTGGATCTCGCCATGTTCGTCCACGCCGGTGGCGCCGTGGCCACCGGACTGCCGGTCGGACTGGCATTGCGGCGCGCGAATCTGGCCCTCACCGCGGTGCGGAATCTCCCGGTGTTCACCGAGGCGGTGCTGCAGGAGATGCGTGAGGTACGCCGCCGGCACGGCGATCTGATCGTCTGGCAGGTGGAAACCCCGATCTCGCTGCTGAGCATGGTCAAGGCGCAGCAACTGGGGGCGCTGGGGGCGCTGGCGCCGGTGGTCGCGGGACAACTCGCCGGATTCCTGGAGAAGGTGCACGAGGTCGATCGTGAGCACGGTGTCGAGACCGATACCATCGTGCACCTGTGTTACGGCGACTACCAGCACGAGAGTCTGCTCAGCCCGAAGAATCTGGCACCCGCCGTCGCCCTGCTCGGCCGTACCGGACGCCGCCTCGCCGAACGCGGAGTGCCTGTTCCCCGGGTGCATATCCCGTGCGCGTACGGCGCCCACCCCGCGCCGGTCGACCCCGAGTTCTATGCGCCGCTGCGCGAACTCGGGCCCGAATGGCGAGTGATCGCGGGCGTGGTCTCCACCGACGACCCCGACCGGAGCGCGCAGGCGCTGGCGCTGTTCGAGCAGGCCCGCGATACCACCGCCTACGGGGTGGCCGCCGCGTGCGGTTTCGGTCGTAACAAGGCCGAGGAGGCCGAACAGGGCGCCGCGACCATCGCGTCGCTCGTCCGGTCACCGGAGATCAGCCGGGGTTGACCCGCCGGGCGAGGGCCGTCCCCGATTCGCCCCACCCGGCGGTTGGCCCGTGCCGCCGGGAGGGGCGATACCTCCGCCTTCGCCACGGCCTCCGCCGATTGCAGGCTCCGCCCTCGCCGCGGCCTGCCTCCATCGCGGGTACAGGCCGTGGAGGCGGCTCGGCCGGGGGGTCCCTACGGTGGGCCGACGGGTCTTAACGCTCTTTATTATTCGTGCAGATACGTAGTACGGATGCACGCACAATTGTGCGTGCGCTGATACACTCTCCTAGGCGCCATTCTGTTCGAAACCACCTGCGGCATCGCGATTCCGGGCCATGGACCCCGGGTCGGTCCGGCCGCCGGTGGCGGACCTCATGGTTCGTTCAGTTGATCCAGGAGTCAGCTATGGCGCACGATCCGCATGTTCTGATCATCGGCGGAGGCCCGGCCGGGTCGACCACGGCAGCATTGCTCGCCCGGGCAGGAATTCGGGTGACCCTCCTGGAGCGGGATACATTCCCCCGCTATCACATCGGAGAGTCGCTGCTGGCTTCGGTATTGTCGACGCTTCGCCTCTCGGGCGCCTACGACAAGGTGGCGGCGCACGGGTTCCAGGTGAAACGCGGCGGGTATTTCCAGTGGCAGGACGACACCTGGTTGCTGAACTGGGCGGCGCTGGTGGATGCCGAGGCCTGGTCGTGGCAGGTCGACCGTGCCGAATTCGATGAGATCCTGCTACGCAACGCCGCCGACCAGGGCGCCGAGGTGATCGAGGGTGCCGCGGTGAAGCGCGTTGTCTTCGACGACGACGAACGCCCCACCGCGGTCGAATGGGTACTCGCCGGCGAAGACACGGTCCGGACCACCGAGTTCGACTTTCTGGTCGACGCGTCGGGCCGCGCCGGGCTGCTGGCGAAGCATTTCAAGATGCGGCGGGTGCACAACGGGTTCCGCAATATCGGGATCTGGTCGTACTGGAGGGGCGCACGGCTGCACCCGGACAGTCCGGAAGGCGCGATCAATGTCGTGTCCACCTCGGAGGGCGGCTGGTTCTGGAACATTCCGCTCGCGAGCGGGAAACACAGCGTCGGCTACGTGATCTCCACCAAGATCGCCGCCGAACGGGTCCGTGAATACGGTTCCCGGGAGGCGTATTACCACGCCATCATCCGTGACACACCGGCGATGCAGAAATTGGTCGACGGCGCGGAACAGATCGCCGAGGTGCGCGCCGAGCAGGACTACTCCTATGTCTCGGACCGGCTCTGGGGTCCCGGCTACGCGCTGGTCGGTGATTCCGCGCTGTTTCTCGATCCGCTGCTGTCCACGGGGGTGCACCTGGCCACCTACGGCGGGCTCACCGCGGCCGCGTCCATCGCGACCTACCTGCGTGGCGAGATGAGCGAAGCCGACGCCCTGGCCTTCCACGAATACACCTATCGACGGGCCTACGAGCGGTTCCTGACCCTGGTCTCCCGTATGTACAAGGACTACATCGGCTCCGAGGAATACTTCGCGCACGCGAGCACCCTCACCGAGGAACACGAAAGCGATACCAATGAGCAGTCCTTCACCAGGATCATGGCCGGCCTGACCGACGTGGAAGAGACTTCCGGCACGCAGACCCGCACAGCGACCAGCACCATCGTCGGCGAAGCCGAGGGTTTCCGCGACGGCGAGTACGCCGAGGGCGCGAATATCGAGTACATGGGCCATCTCGATATGTCCCCGGTCTGGAACATCTGGCGCGATCCGCTCGGCGCGGACACCACGATGGGCGATATCCGGATCACCACCGCGCCGGTCCTGGGTCTCACCAGCGGCGCCCGCAGCGCCGCCGAATAG